>NZ_JBVHZH010000027.1:0-30515 GCF_055574515.1 Streptomyces sp. NPDC029466 | reverse complement strand
GCACAGCCCAACACGACACAACCCCCGCCCCCCCCCCCCCCACCGCCCCCCCCCCCCCCCCCCCCCCCCCCCCCCCCCCCCCCCCCCCCCCCCACCTCGGTCCTCCCGGACGACCGACAGAAAGGTGACAGCGATGACCCGGGTGCTGGTGGTCGAGGATGAACCACCGCTCGTACGGGCTCTTGAGATCAACCTGAAGGCGCGCAGCTACGACGTGGACACCGCACCCGACGGAGCAGGCGCCTTGCGGCTGGCAGCCGCGCGTTCACCAGACGTCGTGCTGCTGGACCTCGGCCTGCCGGACATGGACGGCCTCGACGTGATCAAGGAGCTCCGGAGGTGGAGCAGGGCGTCGATCCTGGTGGTCTCCGCCCGCCGGACCTCCGACGAGAAGGTCGCCGCGCTCGACGCGGGTGCCGACGACTACATCACCAAGCCGTTCAGCATGGACGAGCTGCTGGCCCGGTTGCGCGCCGCAGCGCGCAGAATCGATACTGCGATGCCGTCCGGCGAGCCCGACGTGATCGTGACGGAGGACTTCACACTCGACCTTGCCGCCAAGAGGGCCCGGCGCGAGGGACACGACGTCCGGCTCACCCCGACCGAGTGGCATCTGCTGGAGGTCCTGCTTCGCAACAGCGGGCGGCTGGTCAGCCAGCGGCAGCTGCTGGCGGAGGTATGGGGGCCCTCCCACAGCACGCAGACCCATTATCTTCGCGTCTACATGGCACAGCTGAGGCGCAAACTGGAAGCCGACCCGGCACACCCCAGGCACTTCTCCACCGCGCCAGGCATGGGCTACCGCTTCGACCCCTGACTGCGCGGGCTTGAGCCCCTGAACAAGAACGACACGGAGAGCGGGACCACGTGGCACGCGGCAAGCTTCGGATATACCTCGGCGCGGCACCGGGCGTCGGCAAGACGTACGCGATGCTGTCGGAGGCACACCGCCGTATCGAGCGCGGCACGGACTGCGTGGTCGCCTTCGTCGAGCACCACGACCGGCCGCGCACCGAGGTGATGCTGCACGGCCTGGAACAGATTCCGCGCATGGAGCTGGAGTACCGCGGCAGCCGCTTCACCGAGATGGACGTCGACGCCGTCCTGGAGCGCGCCCCAGCCGTCGCCCTCGTCGACGAGCTTCCGCACACCAACATCCCTGGCTCCCGCAACGCCAAACGCTGGCAGGACGTCGAGGAGCTGCTCGCCGCGGGCATCCATGTCGTCTCCACCTGCAACATCCAGCACCTGGAATCCCTCGGTGACATCGTCGAGTCGATCACCGGGATCCGGCAGAAGGAGACCGTCCCCGACGAGGTGGTGCGCCGCGCCGACCAGATCGAGCTGGTCGACATGTCACCCCATGCGCTGCGTCGCCGTATGGCGCACGGCAACATCTACCAGCCCAACAAGGTCGACGCGGCGCTGTCTAACTACTTCCGGCCCGGCAACCTCACCGCGCTGCGCGAGCTGGCGCTGCTGTGGGTGGCCGACCGGGTCGACGAGTACCTCCAGGAGTACCGGAGCGAGCACCAGGTCTCGACGATCTGGGGCTCCCGCGAGCGCATCGTCGTCGGGCTGACGGGCGGCAGCGAGGGCCGTACGCTCATCCGCCGCGCCGCCCGCCTCGCCGAGAAGGGCGCCGGCGGCGAAGTGCTCGCCGTCTACATCGCCCGCAGCGACGGGCTGACCGCCGGCTCGCCCAAGGAGCTCGCCGTCCAGCGCACCCTGATCGAGGATCTGGGCGGCACCTTCCACCACGTCATGGGCGAGGACCTCCCCTCCGCCCTGCTGGAATTCGCCCGGGGTGTGAACGCCACCCAGATCGTGCTGGGGTCCTCCCGCCGCAAGGCGTGGCAGTACATCTTCGGCCCCGGCGTGGGCGCGACCGTCGCCCGCGACTCCGGACCGGACCTCGACGTCCACATCGTCACGCACGAAGAGGTCGCCAAGGGACGCGGGCTGCCCGTCGCACGCCGCGCGCGGCTGGGGCGGTCCCGGATCATCTGGAGCTGGCTGGTCGGCTCGGTGGCACCGGCACTGCTGACACTGCTGCTGTTGTACGTCGAGCCCAGCCTCGGGCTCGCCAACGACATGCTGTTGTTCCTGATGCTGACGGTGACGGCGGCGCTGCTCGGCGGATTCCTGCCGGCGCTTGGCTCAGCCCTGGTCGGCTCCTTGCTGCTCAACTGGTTCTTCACGCCACCCGTGCATCGCCTCACCATCGCGGATCCGAAGAACATCCTCGCACTCGCCATCTTCGTGCTGGTGGCGATCTCAGTCGCGTCCGTTGTCGACCTCGCTGCCCGGCGCACCCATCAAGCGGCCCGCCTGCGCGCCGAGTCGGAGATCCTGTCGTTCCTGGCGGGCAGCGTGCTGCGCGGTGAGACCACCCTGGACGCCCTCCTGGAGCGGGTGCGCGAGACGTTCACGATGGACGCCGTGGCACTTCTGGAGCGGGAGAGCGAGACGGCCCCCTGGACCTGCACGGGCAGTGTCGGAGACATCAGTGCGCCGGTTCGCCCCGAGGACGCGGACGTCGACATGCCCGTCGGCGACCACCTGGCGCTCGCGCTCTCGGGCCGGGTTCTGCCCGCCGAGGACCGCCGCGTCCTGGCGGCCTTCGCGGCGCAGGCCGCCGTCGTCCTCGACCGCCAGCGCCTCCAGTCCCAGGCCGACCACGCCCGCAAGCTGGCCGAGGGCAACCGCATCCGCACCGCCCTGCTCGCGGCCGTCAGCCACGACCTGCGCACCCCCCTGGCCGGCATCAAGGCCTCCGTCACCTCCCTGCGCTCCGACGACGTCGAATGGTCCGAGGAGGACCAGGCCGAACTCCTCGCGGGCATCGAGGAAGGCGCCGACCGGCTCGACCAACTGGTCGGCAACCTCCTGGACATGTCCCGGCTCCAGACCGGCACCGTCACACCACTGATCCGCGAGATCGACCTCGACGAGGTCGTGCCGATGGCCCTCGGCGGCGTCCCGGAGGACAGCGTCATCCTCGACATCCCCGAGGAGCTCCCGATGGTCGCCGTCGACCCGGGTCTGCTGGAGCGCTCGGTCGCCAACATCGTCGAGAACGCGGTGAAGTACAGCCCCGACGGCAAGCCCGTACTCGTGTCCGCCAGCACGCTCGGTGACCGCGTCGAGGTGCGGGTGGCCGACCGCGGCCCCGGTGTCCCCGACGACGCCAAGGACCGCATCTTCGCGCCCTTCCAGCGCTACGGTGACGCCCCGCGCGGCGCGGGCGTCGGCCTCGGCCTGGCGGTGGCCCGCGGCTTCGCGGAGGCCATCGGAGGCACCCTCGACGCCGAGGACACTCCCGGCGGCGGCATGACCATGGTCCTTACGGTCCCGACCGCCGCCGGTCACCTGCCGGCCAGTCCCGATCTTCCGGCTGCGGTCACTTCGTGACGGCGGCCGGGCGTACGTGACAACGGACCCGAACGAGAAGCCGGTCGTCACTCACCTCCGCGGGTCTGCCGAGTGCGGCTGCACACCGGTCATCAGGAAGTCCAGGCCGCGCCGGGTGGACGCCACGACCACACGGTCACCGGCGCGCAGGATCCGGCCGTGCGAGGGGCGCCAGTCGAAACCCGGACGGTCGAGGCGGAGGCCGCCGAAGGTATCCGTCGAGCCGGGCGAAGCGTGCTCGACGGCGGAGCCGACGGCCAGCACACGCCATTCGTTCTCGCGGAACGCCCGGTGGATGGAGTGCCCCTCCAGCTCCGGGTGTCCGGCGACATCGACAGCGGTGAAGAGGAGGGAGCCGCGCTCGACCGGCATGATCCCCAGGACGTGCCGGCCCATCATGGCGGCGGCGAAGGAGGGTGCGGCGAGGGCGGAGACGCTGCGGCTGCGGGTGGTGGCGTCGGGGTAGGAGGCACGCATCGTACGGGAGACGGTGGCGGCGAAGTCGTCGTCGTAGAGCCGCATCACCACTCGCACCTGGGGATTGGTCTCGCGCGCGGCCATCGCGATGTCGAGGTTCTCGCCGTCGTCGCGGGTGAGCACCAGAAGCGATTTGCTCTGGCGGATGCGTGCTCTGTCGAGGACGCCGGCGGCTCCGGCGTCCTCCAGCAGCAGGGGTACGCCGAGTTCGCGGGCGAGGGCGACGCCCCGGGCGTGCGGATCGCGTTCCACGACGACCACGTGGTGTTCGGTGGTGCGTAGTTGGGCCAGTACGCGAGTGCCGATCTTGCCGAGGCCGACAAGCACGATGTGGTCGGTGAGGTCGTCGGCGGGAGGGTGTCCCACGGAGGCTTTCCGGAAGGCTTCGGTGGCGTTCATGGTGGCGGCCACCACGAGCGGCAGTACGGCCAGGCCCACGAATCCGGCGATGAGCTGGAGCACCCGGCGGGCCGGGGACTCGTCGGTCGCCGGGTCGCCCATGGTGAAGATGTCCAGCAGCGGCAGATACACCGACTTCCACAGCGGGCCGGGCTCGGCCAGCGCGGTGGCGGCGGCCAGTACCAGCACGATGGCGGCCAGGGCACCGAAGACGGCGATGACCTCGCGGGAGAGGAACACCTTCCACGGCAGATGCGCCAGTCGGTCGCGCAGCCAGGCGCCGTAACTGCGCCGGTCGCGCGGCGACGCTTCGGGCGAGTGGTGGAGGGTGACCTCCTCCAGCATCAGCCGGCCGTGGGTGAACTGCCGGTGATAGGAGGTGACCGTGTCGGGCAGCAGCTGCGTGCCGTCCTCGCCGGCGGTCTCCGGGCTGTCCTCACTGGCCGGGTCGTCCTGATGGGCGCCGGACAGTACGGCGAGCGTGGCCAGGTCGGCCGCGCGGGGCGGGGTACGGGCGGGGCGCACCACGCCGCGGAAGACCTGGCCCTCCACCTGGAGCGTGTGTCCCTGTCCGACCGCAGCGGCAGCCACCAGCTCGGGAACCGCGGTGTCGGTGTCGGACAGCACGGTGGTGGACGTATCGAGCGCCATGTCGTCGCTCCGGCGGTCTAACGCCAACACGGCGCGGTCCAGGAGGCGTTCGAGGTGCTGACCGCGCTCACGGTTGTACATGCGGATGACCAGGCGGATCGTCGGATTGAGGGTGCGGGCCAGCAGCGCGGCGGTGACATTGACCTGGTCGTCGCGGTAGGTGAGGGCCAGCGCGGCAGCCCGCTCCACCCCCGCGGCACGCAGCGTCTGCTCGTCGGGCCGAGCGGCCACCAGCAGCTCGACCGGCGACTGCGGATCGCGGTGCAACGCGGCGATCTCCGGCGCGTGCCCCTCACGGCGCGAGGGCAGCACCACCGTGACCGTCTCACCGCACACCGCATCCAGCGTCACCGCGAGCCGGTGCGCGAGCCCGTCGTCCCCGCAGATCACCATGTGCTGCGAACGTTGCCCAAAAGGCATACGTAGCTGGAGAGTTGACATCACATCGTCAAGAGCGACGAGGGGCAGTTGACGGTTCCGCTCCGCACAACAGTTCGGCGTCAAGGTTGCGTATGGGCGACCGCGCCGGAACGGGCCGGCTCGGCCCCTGATGTGCCCGCCGTCTGCCGATGCACGTAAGAGAGCCGCAAATACCGTACGTAACAGGGCCGGTACCGCTCTGCGACACCGTAGATTCCCTCGCGGCCGACGGATGCGCCAGGCGGCAGCGCCCGGGCCCGTCGGCTGCGCCTCGCCACCGTCCTGCCCGGCCCCGTCCACCGGCCACTCCCCCTCGGCAGCAGACCACACTCCCAGAAAGCCTCCGCATGTCTTTCGCCCCTCACACCCCGACGGCGCCGACGACTTCCGCAACCGGGTCGGTCTCCATCCCTCCCGGGGGCACCCCGGAAGGCGGGGGCCGGCGGCGGCGACGGAAGCCGGGCGGCCTCTTCGACCCGAAGGTGCTGCTGACGTCCCTCCCCGAGGCGCTGCGCAAGCTGCACCCGCGGGCGCTGGCCACCAACCCCGTACTGTTCGTCGTGGCCTGCGGCTCCCTCCTCACCACCCTCTCCGCACTGCTCAACCCGTCCGTCTTCACATGGCTGATCAGCTGTTGGCTCTGGCTGACCGTCATCTTCGCCAACCTCGCCGAGGCGGTCGCCGAGGGCCGTGGCAAGGCCCAGGCCGCCTCGCTGCGCAAAGCGCGTACGGACATCACCGCCCGGCGCCTGCGCAACAACTGGCGGGTAGGCATGGACGTCCGCACGGCCGAGATCGAGACCGTACCCGCTGCCGACCTGCAGCCCTTCGACTTCGTACTGGTCGAGGCGGGCGAGGCGATCCCGGCGGACGGCGATGTGGTCGACGGTGTCGCCGCGGTAGACGAATCGGCGGTCACCGGTGAATCGGCCCCCGTCATCCGCGAATCCGGTGGCGACCGCTCCGGGGTCACCGGCGGAACCACCGTGCTGTCCGACCGCCTCGTCGTACGCATCACATCCCGCCCCGGACAGTCCTTCCTGGACCGGATGATCGCGCTGGTCGAGGGGGCGACCCGGCAGCGGACCCCCAACGAGATCGCGCTGCACATTCTGCTCGCCGCGCTCACCATCGTCTTCGTCCTCGTCGTGGTGGCCTTGCAGCCGATGGCCTCCTACGCCGGCGCGGTGCCGTCGACGGCGGTGCTCGTCGCCCTCCTCGTCACCCTGATCCCGACGACAATCGGCGCACTGCTCTCCGCGATCGGCATCGCCGGCATGGACCGGCTCGTCCAGCGCAACGTCCTGGCCATGTCGGGCCGCGCGGTCGAGGCCGCCGGAGACATCAACACCCTGCTGCTCGACAAGACCGGCACCATCACCCTCGGCAACCGCGAGGCCGTCGCCTTCATCCCGCTCCCAAACGCCGACGAACTCCAGCTCGCCGACGCCGCCCAGCTCTCCTCACTCGCCGACGAGACCCCCGAAGGCCGCTCCGTCGTCGTCCTCGCCAAGAACACCTACGGGCTGCGGGCGCCTGCCGAAGGCGAGCTCCGGCACGCCGAGTACGTCGACTTCAGCGCGCAGACCCGGATGAGCGGCGTCGATCTGCGCTGGGCGGACGGAGCCGGGTGCGCAATCCGCAAAGGGGCGACCGCCCAGGTCATCGAGTGGGTGAAGGGGCACGGAGGTGAAGTGCCTGCCGAGGCCCGCATGTTCACCGATGCAATCGCCGCATCTGGCGGCACTCCGCTGCTGGTCGCGATGCATGACATGTTCGGGGCGCGGGTGCTCGGCGTGATCCACCTCAAGGATGTCGTCAAGGACGGTATCCGCGAACGCTTCGCCGAGCTGCGCCGGATGGGCATCCGTACGGTGATGATCACCGGCGACAACTCACTCACCGCGAAGGCCATCGCCCAGGAAGCAGGCGTCGACGACTACCTCGCCGAAGCCACCCCCGAGGACAAGCTCGCACTGATCGCCCAGGAGCAGGAGGGCGGCAAGCTGGTCGCGATGACCGGCGACGGCACCAACGACGCCCCCGCCCTGGCGCAGGCGGACGTCGGTGTCGCCATGAACACCGGAACCTCGGCCGCCAAGGAAGCCGGGAACATGGTCGACCTCGACTCCAACCCGACCAAACTCATCGAGATCGTCGAGATCGGCAAGCAACTCCTCATCACCCGCGGCGCGTTGACCACCTTCTCGATCACCAACGACGTCGCCAAGTACTTCGCGATCATCCCGGCCATGTTCGCCGGCGCCTACCCGGGCCTCGCCGACCTCAACATCATGGGCCTGCACAGCCCGACCTCCGCCATCACCTCCGCCATCATCTTCAACGCGCTCATCATTATCGCCCTGATCCCCCTCGCCCTGCGCGGTGTCCGCTACACCCCCGCCTCCGCCCACGAGCTGCTGCGCCGCAACCTCACCCGCTACGGGCACGGCGGCCTGATCGCCCCCTTCATCGGCATCAAACTCATCGACCTGCTGATCTCGCAGATCCCGGGACTCGGCTGAGCGCCGACACCGCTCCCGGTCCCTCGCCTGTCGCGGCGTCACAGGACCTCGACGGGACCGCGCTCACACCCGGGCCGACAACTGCGTGCCAGCGCTGCACATCGAAGCAAGGGGTACGTCACCAAGCCGACCGAAGGTGCGCACGGAGGTCAAGCAACCCCGCGCGAGGAACGCGCGACCTCGACGGCAACCCCCTGGCCGAGGCTCTGACCGGCGCCCTACAAATCGCTCCGGCCGTAAGCCTGCTGGACGGGTGCGCACAGAGGCGCTCGACGTGACTACCCGGCACAGGCGCCGCCGCCATAAAGGTTCCGACAAGAACACCCATGGCCGCCTCCCCGAAAGATCACCCCGCTTCTAGACTCCCATGCCACGGCCCTTCCAACGCCGCATGTTTCCATTCCTTGGAACAGTAGGGGGATACTTATGTCAAAAAGTGAGTCGTTAGTGGATGCGGCGGCACTTTCGAAGCTGGCGAAAAGCTTCGAAACGTACGGTTCGGACCTGGAGAGCTACCTCAAAGAATTCCAGGCAAAGACCGACTCCGAGGTGATTCATGACGGGTTCGGTGTACTCACGGAATCCGAGGAAGTCACGTCCGCCTACATCGAGATGTCTCGCGAAATGGTCGAGTCGCTGCATGCCCTGCGGACACACCTCGACCACATCGGTGAGGGGCTGCGCACGGTCCAGCACAACGCCACAGGGACGGACGAGTCCCTGGCTGCCGGCTTCGACCGGGGACGTCACACATGAGCGGTGATGAGTCCGTAGCAGAGCAAGTCTACGAAGCCGGCCTGGAAATCATCAACCCCGGAGGCGAACCCGACGTTCTGCGCTCGGCCGCCAAAGGCTGGCGGGACCTCCACGATAACCTCCAGACCATGTTCAAGGACATGGACCGCGAGGTGCAGCGGACCTTGGACTCCCACTGGCAGGGCCCCGCAGCGGACGCGTTTGCGGAACACTGGAAGAACCTCGACGCGGCGATGGGCAAAACCTTGCCCCAATTGCCCGCGGCAGCAAAGAGTCTCGATGAGGCCGCAGACGCGATCGAGGAGATCAACAGTCAGATCCACGAGATCTATCTGGAGATCGGTATCTCCATCGGTGTCTCTGTTGGCCTGTCATTCCTGACCATGGGCTTCTCGGCGGCCGCGGGGGCCGCCCGAGCCGCCCAACTGGCGACCAAAGCCGCCAAATTAGCAAAGACCCTCGGCACAATCCTGCGCAAGGTCGGCCAGGCATTCAATACCGTCTCCCGCCTGGCGAAGGAACACCGCTTCCTGAAGAACGTCCTGGTCACCTGGGCGAGCAATACCGGCTCCACGGTCATGGCGAACAGCCTGATGGGCAACGAGACCGACCTCGGCGACGCGGTCTGGCAGGGCGGTCTCTCCTCACTCGCCGGCACCGGACCCGCGCTCGGTATCGGCAAAGTCGTCGGCGGAATGCGGGGAGCCGTGCTCGGCGGAGGCGTCGGTAACGTCGCCGGCGGGCTGGCGGTCGACGGAGCCAGGACCGCACTGGGGGAGAACGTCAGCGGCGGCGAGTTCCTCGGTAACGCCCTCGTCAACAGCGCCACGGGCGCCGCCGGTGGCGCCGCGGTGCATGCCGCGAACACCCACCTCCCACCCGGCCGCGAAGGACCGCATTTCTCGGTCGACGGCATCATCAACGGCACCGTTTACGGCGCCGGCGGGGTGGCCGGGCAGCCGCTGAAGGACGCGCTCACCCATGCCGGGGAAGAATCCAAGGACACGGTCGCCCCGGGTGACCCGGCCAAGAAAAGCGTGAGGGACGTTTTCGGGTGAGGGAACGAGATCGCGCGGTGGCGTCCGCCTCGGCAGTGGCCTGGGCGGGCGTCGCCGCGTTCCTGGTCTGTGTGCTGGCGCGCAAGGTGGCCCCGTATCCGCGCTGGGATCTGCTGGCCTGTCTATCGGTCTCCGGCGGCGCCGTCACGTTGTGGTGGTGGCTGGCGCGGAAACCCGCCGGGAGCACAGAGCCGCGCCGCGCACGCAGCCCGGAACGAGCCGGGCGCACACGGTGGTGGCCGGCGCGGCGTAGCGGCATGGTCGGCCTCGCGCTCTGGGTCCTGTTCATGCCACTGGCCATGCTGGGGTTCTCCGCAGTGGACACCACCCCGAAGCTGACCGAGATCACCCACAGCGGTCCGGCACTGTCCCGGCTCACCGTCAAAGCCGTCCACTCCACGAGCCGGTCCCAGGAGAATCACGGCGGCGTCCACTACAACTCCTCGGTCTCCGTAGCCGTTCCGGGCACCGACGGCACCCGGCTGACCGCTGAGGAGGTCACCACGTCCAAGCCGCCCAGAGAGGGTGACGGGGTCTGGGCCCTGCACTCCCCCCGCAACGCCGCGGCGGGCGCCATCCTGAGTCCGAGCCAGGACGAGCTGCGTTCCCTCAAGGACGGCACGGCATCCGGTCAGGAGATCCTGCTCCTGGCACTCTCCGGTGCCGCCTGCGCGGGCTACGCCGCGCTCGCCCTGCGAGAGGGCACCTCCCTGCGCCACTTCAACGCCGACCTCATCGCGTGCCGGTCCCACATGTTGCGGGTACGCATCACCGGTGCAGGCTCGGGCCTGCACTTCCCGCGCCCCGGACACACCGACGGGTCGAAACGCCACCGCCGGCTCCACCCCACGCTCCGGCTGACCGCCTCCAACGGCGACCGACACCTGTACATCGACCGCTGCCTTGACCCCGTGCCTCTCGCGAAAGTGCTGGAGAGCCAGTCGGGATGGCTGTATTGGAGGCCGAGGCCCGACGGGCAGCCGGGATGGTCGGAGCCTGCCCTGCTCGTCCTCGACGACGGCCGGTTCGTCGTTGGCGCAACGCCCGACGGACCGATTCCGGACCGGCTCGCGGGTGCACCGGCCGGCGAGCCGGTCACCCAGCCGCTCCCCAGCCCGGCACCGACCCGCGCGGCCGGTCCGTACGTCCTGTGGCAGCCCCACGTCCACAAACCGGGCCTGATCGCCTTCGGCGTCGGCTTCCTGTCCGTATGCCTCATCGCCGCCGGGATCGGTTACGGGAACGGGACGGCCTTGGGTGTCTGCTTGGCGACCACCGTGCTCGGGTCGACCGTCGGTCTACTGCTGATCGCCCGTCGGCGCAACGCCTACCTGCGGAGCTTGCGGCGCGCCTGATGGAGGGCGGCCCGGGCCGGTAAGCGACCTCTAGCCCACTTCGCGAAGACCATTTCGCCGAGAAATCCTCATTGCGAGTCCCCGCGTGAGCGAATGTAGCGCCATCCAAAGTAGAGCGCCCCCAGCGCACCCACCACTGCGCCGGCTCCACACACTACCGTCGCCCATAGAGCCATGTCTTGTGTGATCCACAGCAAGCTCACGACGACCAGCGCCATGGAGAACAGGAATCGCTCTCCATGGCCCAGGCCGCGGCGACCTTTCAGTCCCGGATGTTGGTGCACGTGTAGGTAACGCCCTTCATTTTGATATCCCGGTACCCGATAAGGGCGGCGAAGTCGGTGCCGCCGCCACCACCGCCGCCATCCTTTTTCCGGCAGTAGTAACCGAGCGCGTCAAGCTTTCCGAGATCACTCTTCGCCTGGTAGTTCCGATACGACTTCATCATGGCTGCTCGCTTCTGCGCAGGCGTAGCGTTCTTCGCCTTCGTGTACGCATAGCACCCAACGCTGGCGCCGATCCCTACCCACGACGCCCCCTTGGCCAGCGCCTTGGAAAGGCCTGCCGCACCACTGCCAATCCCCAGAACTGCGCAGATTTCATCAGCTCCAGCAGCGCGGGCCTGCGCTTCCGTTACAGCCCGCGCGACTGCTGCACCCCCTGCGCCTTCCACCGAAGCTGCGTTTGCCGTTTGCGCGCCGATGCCGCACATCGCGCTGGTCATCGCGAAGGCAATCACGGCAGAAGTCCCCTTGCTTCGTATACTCACGAAGTCATCCCCCAATATGCTCTATTTTGATCTTGAGAGGGACGCTACCAGCAAGGCCATATAGGCGCAATGGTGAATTTCACCCAGACCAGGGCCCCTCAACGAGGTCAGCCTTGCGGAATCGGGTAGACCTTGCAGAATTCGACATACCGGGCACCCCCGGTCGCGGGCAGCCGTAAAGGCCCCGGTGCCGACACAGCGTCGGGCAACAACAGTCCGGGGGAGGACCGTTGTGTCGAACGAGGTTGCGTCGAGGAAGGTTGCGTCACACCGCATCCGCAGATCCGGGGTGCTCCCCGACCGGCCAGCGGTAGGAAGGGTCCGTAGGGCACTTCCAATAAGGCCAGGCTCCCTCGCTGTCGGAGGCGAGGACCATGGGATGGCGGTGCTTGCCCTGACAAGCCGGCCAGGCGCGGCCGCCCTCGATCAATTGCAGGTTCTCGAGGACGGACGCCTGGGTGTGGAATGCCAGCGTCTTCACGGCCGCGCCGGGCTCGGCGGCCAGCTCGGGCTCGAATTCGAGAGGTCCCAGGCGCGCTCCGGAGACGACCAGGCCCCGCCACTGCTGCGGATCCTCTCCGGGTGGGGCGGTGAAGACCAGTCGCGGCCGCAGACCGCAGACCCGCAGGTCGTGGTCGATCGGGGCGAAGCGGTCTTCAGGCTCCATCGCTGCCAAGACGTGCTCTCTTTCTCATATACCTATGCCGGGCCCGGCGCGTGCCGCCCACCCACGACTCGACCGGCCTACGGCTTGGACTCGGAACGAAGCGGTATCCACCACTGCGCGGGTCACGGACAGACTTCCACGTCCTCTCCGTCACAGGCCCGCCCAGGCAGACGACCTCTCGCCCGCCATCGACGCCTGCACCACCAACCGAGAACGCGCCCGCCTGGTCGCCGAAGCCCTCCGCGCCGGCGGCGCCGCAGCCCTCGCCTGACCAAGGCGTACACCCGCCACACCGACCAACCCGCCGCATGGCCGCTCTCGTCACCGACCCGCGCCAGCAGCTCGCCGAGGTCAAGAAAGCATTCGGTATTGCCATGCCACGCCTCTACCGCACCCGCAACATCATCCTCCACGACGGCGCGACACAAGGCATCGTTCTGGAGGCGTCGCTGCGAACTGCAGCGCCCCTGCTCGGAGCAGGTCTCGACCGCATCGTCCACGCCTCTTATACCGAGGGCCTCAAGCCCCTTGGCCTCGCTGCCCAAGCCGAATTCGCCTTCAACTCGTCGATGGCGAATCGGGACACTCCTCCGTCGACCTTCTCGAACCACCCCGCTGACCCCGGGTTGGGGCCGAGCCTGTAGGAGCTGCAGACACCTTGGGGCGCACTGAGGCTGGTGTCCAGTGTCGTGCGTCTTGTCCCCGCAGTGACCCCTCATGTGCGCAGGCCCAAAGACCAGTTGACGTTGACGGCACAGTGCCCCCGTAGGTCATGCGGCACCAACGTGTATTGGCCAAGTGCGTGCGATGAGACGGATGTAGCCAACAGTGCCAATGATCTGCAGCTGGCGGCGAGCCACCCGGATGCGCCCCCCTGCACAACGTGAGTGTGATCGCTGCAGCGATCACACTCGCCGAAAGGGGTGGTCGGGGACTGAGAGATGCCCGGCGTGAGCTGCATCCCTGACGCTCGGTACAGCTTCTGACATCGAATACATTTGATCACTTATGCGAACAGCTATGGTTTTAGCGCATCTTTGATGCCCGAGTGGCAAAAATGGCCGATATTGACTCAAGAGTTCTATCGCGCCGAGGAATTCGAGATTCCGTTCGATCTCCCGCTGTACGGTGATTTCTGTCCGTGACCACTGATCGCGGTGAGCAATAAAACGGAATCATCGAATCAGCTACAAGGGAGTTACACGTGCTCAGACGCACAAGTGTCGCCATCGCTGCTGTGACCGCACTCGCCGTAAGCGGTGTCGCCATCCAGGGAGCCATGGCCACACCCACCACTCCGCACACACATTCCGCGGAAACATTAGCCAGCGTCGGTACTGCGAAGGATGGTCGCGCCCTGTTCGAAGGCCTTGCCTTCGCGCAGGGACGGGTGGCAGAAGAGCTGGGAAAGAGCGGCAAGTTCGTCGACATCGCTACCCTCCGCACGAAGAACAGCACCCCGGAGCAGCGGAAGGCCGCTGCGTCGCTTCTCGACACCATTCAGAAGCAGCACCCGCAGTTCTTCAGCAGCTTCTCCGCCAAGCTCCGATCCGGAGACCCGCGGAAGGTGGAGAGCGCCGCCACCGAGGCCGCTGGCATTCTGAAGTCCCTCGCGACGAAAAGCTCCGCCGCCGTCGCTGAGGCCGGCACAGGTGCCGGGATGTGCGCCACTGTGGTGCTCGCAATCAACGTGCTCATCGCGGTCAACCTGGGCGGTGTGGGCAACGTGTCGGTCGCCTTGAATGTGCAGGCGTGGAAGGCCGCGGTGACCACGGTCCACTTCTGGACGGCGCCTCCGAGCGGTTCCAGCTCCCTGTCCAGGGACCAGGAGATCGCCCTGCTAACGAAGACTCTGGCTGCCTGAACCAGTCCCGCCAAGGGGTCCTCCCTGCTCGTCAGGGAGGACCCCGGCTCGCTCCGGATTTCACCCTGCGACCGTTCTTCGCGTCACAACGCCCTGAGGATGGGACCCCGAGACTCCCATGCGCATCAAAAAGAGAATTCACATCACAACGGCCAGTGAAGCGTCTCATTCGGCCGCAGTGCCACGGTCATGGGTATCGACTATTGCCGCCCTATGGGTAGTCGTGTCCTTGTACGTGGCTCAGAGCTTCGTTCCCCACAATGTACTTTCCCTGCCCGCGCAGGACACTGCCCGCACCGTGGCGACAGTGGCAGTCCCTCAAGGGTGGGCTTTCTTCACCAAGTCCGCCAAGGACCCCGTGTATGAGCCCTATCGCTCATTCGGGGATTCCTGGAAGTCGATCTCTCTGACTCCGCATTCCAGGGCGTCGAATGCTTTTGGCTTTGATCGCGCCTCGCGCTCCCAGGGCATTGAAGTCGCTCTGATGCTTCACCAGAAAAACGTCAAATGGACCTCTTGCGAGACTTCAAGCACCATTCACGACTGTCTTGAACTCGGAGCAAAGAAGGCAACGAAGGCCACCAACCCTTCACCTTCGCCCACCCTGTGCGGCCACGCCGCTGTGGTGGAGGAACGCCCGGTCCCTTGGGCCTGGCGTGACCTGTCCCCTGAGCGCCACACGCCCGAACGAGTTGCTGTCTGGAGTGTGAAGTGCCCATGAGCAAGGAGTACCGAGTCGCGCTGCCGTGGACCAACGGCTATGGGCTTGCTCGAACTCTCGTCGCGCTGGGAACAGCAGGAACTCTGGCAGCCTCAAGCTCCGAAACGCTGTTCCGCCCCGTGGCCACAGTCGGTGAATACCCACTCTGTAGCTCCACAATGGCTGCGAGCGTCTTCTGCCTCTCGCCGCACAACGCCACCCACCTGTCCTGGATCAAGTGGGCATGCGTCATTATCCTTCTCATCATTGCTTCCGGATTCCTCCCCCGATACACCGCCCTGCCGCACGCCTACATCAACTACAGCGTGTTCTCCGGTATAGCCATCTCCGACGGCGGCGACCAAATCGCCTTGATCCTTTCCATACTGTTCTTACTCCCGGCTTTGGGGGACACTCGGCGGTGGCACTGGCAGCCGCCACCCGGGAAACCTCCCATCACGCGCACCGCGAGAGTATTTGCGCTTGTTGGCATCAGCGGCCTGATAATGCTGCGGCTACAGATGGTCGTCGTCTACCTGCAGGCCGCCATTGCCAAGCTTCCCCACACGGAATGGCAGGACGGAACTGCCATGTGGTACTGGGGAAGCAATCTGGACTTCGGGCCGGCCCCATGGCTCGATTGGCTGGTCGCCCCCATCATTGCCACCCCCATCGGCGTGGCACTGATGACCTGGGTTCCCTTGTGCATCGAGGGATTCCTGGCAGTCTCACTTCTGCTGCCGCAGCGGCTCCGGTGGTGGGCGATGGGCGCAGGACTAGCATTTCACCTGTCAATCGCTCTCATGATGGGACTGTGGAGCTTCGCCCTGGCAATGACAGGCGGCGTCCTCGTTCTCTGCCTCCCTCTGGGGGCAACAATGCGAGTCCGTACCCACACTCGCCCGGAGAGCGAAGAACCCCAACTCCCGGCAGTTGCTAAGGAACCCGTGCCGCCGCTGCAGCACCACTGACGCGAATTGCCACAAGCGAAACCCCGCGGCGGTACCAGCTCAGGCCTGTTCCCCCGTCAGCTGACTGGGGAGGCCCGGAGACACATGGTCTGTGAGCAATCTTCGAGACGTCAAGAAGTCCGAGAGCCTCGGCCTTGCCTCAGTCGGGCATGAGACCAGTCGCTAGGGATCAGCATGGCCCGGCCGCAGAAGCGGACCGGGCCATGCTCACGCCCCGTTCAATGGGGCTCATGATCCTTCATGCACGAGATTGGTAGCTATCCGAGACCAGGGCCAGCAGGTCGTGCTCCTCCAGCCCAATGCCTTGCGCAAGCCCGACGAGCTGACGGCATGTCTCCACCACAAGGGCACGATCACCAGGCGATCGACCGCTGACGACTGCGCCCCGACCGCGGCGCAGTTCGATGAGGTTCTCCTGCTGGAGCAGCTGGTAGCCGCGCAGAACGGTGTGCATGTTGACATTCAGGGTGCCTGCCAGCGCTCGGGCGGCCGGCAGCCGTTCTCCTTTGTGGAGCTTTCTTTCAGCCAGCGCCCGGCGTACCGAGGCGGCGATCTGCTCTGCCAGAGGAACTGACGAGCCGTGATCGATGGTCACCAGCATGTCATTGGCTTCCTGATTTCTGCGGCAGGTAAGAGTTGAGCAGCGCAGCGGCCGATTCGGCGTCGTCGATGGTGATGACGAACTGCGTGCCGTTGGCGAGTGAGAGCCACAAGGCATCCCCGCCACGAAGGGAGATTGCGCTTAGGCCTGGGTTCCACCGATAGCCCCAGCCGCCCACTTCAGTGGCGCGCGTCCACCGTGCTGTCGCTTGCTTGATCCGGTGCAGCGGGAACCGGCGCCGCAGGACAGGCAGTAGTGCCGACGCCACCATGACGCCTCGCTTGTCGACGGTGACCCTGATCGCTCCCGTCACCAGGAAGGCAGCGGCTACGGTCAGCAGCCAGAGGCAGAGGGCGCGGTATTCCGGATTGATGAGGGCGATGGTCAGGAGGCCGATAGCCAGCACGGTGCCGGTGGCCAGCATCCATCCACAGAAGAGGGACCGGCACCAGACGACTACTCGCCCGGTATCGCTCCGGTCTACCCGTTGGTCCTTCACGAACGCCTCCGGCTGAGCACCCAGCCTATGGCGGCGGCAGCCCCACCGACTCCGACCGCGATGACGAACTGGTACGGGGGGAGCGACGTTGCCTGACTTCCGGAAGACCGCGTGCTCGCCTGCATGTCTGCGATGAACCCGTACGCGGTGGCAGCGGCCAGAGCCCAGCAGAGGACAATGAGGGACCGTTGCCCGCCTGTCCTGTTCTTGATGGAGAAGGCAGCTACGAGCAGACCGACGAGCTCGACTACGAAGATCAGGCAGTACTTTGCGAGCGCTGAGCCAGGTGAGCTGAAGCCGTTCGCGGTGCCGTCGGCGGTGAAGTGGGTGGCTATCTTGCTGGGCAGCGCGTCATGAAGCGCTGCGAACGCTAAGGCGACTGCGGCTGCCCCCGCCACGAAGGGGGCAGCCACTAAGAGGGTTCGCCTAACGGCTCCCACCTCGGTTTCGCGCTGTACGGGCATGGCGTACGTCTCCGTTCGTCGTGTTGTTCGCATCAGTCTAGAACAATGCGTCACTCCCTTCAATGCTTTTCACCGGAGAAGTTCCCTCGTCACCCCCTGCGGAACCGGTCACTCCCGCGGCTGATCAAGCCATCCCTTCCCCACTGCTCGATTGCCCGCGTAGGGAGTTGTAGCGTCAATCCGCCCTCCCAGGACTGCCGTTGGTCAGCCAACGCGGAGGAATATGCACCCAACGGAATGATGCCTACATCGCACCTCGACAGCGCTCTTTCGGCACTGATGAGCCAGCCATGCCCTACTCGTCAACGCAATACGAGCCAGACCACTGGAAGGTCAAATGAGAATCAAGCGTGTCGCAATCGCCATCGCAACCTGCACTGTTCTCGGCATAGCCGGAACGTCGACTGCAAGCGCCATTGCCGTAACAGCGCCCCCTTCGTTAAGCAGCCAGAGCAACACGTTAGTTGATCATCCTGAAGACGGCCGCGCCATTTTCAAGGGCCTTTTCCTCAACCAGGGGAGGTACTCGGAGCAGCTCGCTACGAGCGCGGCTGCGACGACCGGGACCGACGCAGGCAAGGGCCAAGAGTTTAACGCGAAGCATGTCGACAAACTGCTCAACAACATCGCAAAAAATGACCCAAACTTCTTCACCGAATTCTCCCGAAAGGCTCATTCCGGGAATCCGCGCCTGGTGAGGCAAGCGATCGAGAGTGCACACGACCAACTGAGCACCGTTCGCAAGCAGTCAGTGGATGACACTGGGAAGGGCACCGGATCCTGCCTTGCACTCGCAGTCTATGCTGCAGTGGTGAAGTGGAAGGTCATGATCTGGGCTCCCCAGTCCGGTGTTGTCGACCCACTGGAAAATGACCAAGCCGTAGCGGAACTGACGCAACGTCTCGCCGCTTCCTGACGCCCAATTCCGCTTCCTATCTCTAGGAATTTTGTCCGAGTACAGGAAGCATTCCGACTTAGTGGCAGCTGGCCCTGAGGACCAGCTTGTTCCGCCATAGCGCAACCGTCCGCGGCGCGCTGTCCAGCCGCACGGAGACCGGGCAGCGCAGCCCGGCGCTTACCGCGGCGCCCCGCGGGAAATTCTGCTAGGTACGGCCCCCGTTGCGGGCGCGCCGGGCGTCGCGCACGGATTCTCCAGCGCGGCCATCAGGTCCACCGACGGCTGCGACTCAAGGGGCGGAGCTGCCGTGCGGCAGCGGCGAGACTGTCAGGGATGGCGCAGATACCCTCGCCGCGGGCCAGGCGCTCGCAGAGGGCATCGTCCTCGTCTTTGGCGGGGGCAGGGAGAAGGTCTGGGTCACCGGCGGCGATCCGGAGGGACGCTGATGGCCGAGTGCCTCAGGCGGGTGGCTATGGACGCTAGCCCAGCGAGCAGTACCTGCCGCGACCGCCGACCGCACTGTGGACACGTTGGTACGGACTATCGCGGACGCGTGGGTGGAAGCCGACCCCCGGCGACTAGAACGCGTCCTGACCAACCTGGTCGCCAACTCCCTACGCCACGGACAAGGACCAAGTCG
Source organism: Streptomyces sp. NPDC029466 (assembly GCF_055574515.1). Classification (NCBI taxonomy): domain Bacteria; kingdom Bacillati; phylum Actinomycetota; class Actinomycetes; order Kitasatosporales; family Streptomycetaceae; genus Streptomyces; species Streptomyces sp. NPDC029466. Next base: position 11,387 of record NZ_JBVHZH010000027.1, on the reverse strand, counting down.
TGGTGGACGGGGCACGAATCGCGGCATCCCGGCTTTTCCGACGACCTGGTCTCCACGGCCCTCAGCGGTTCCGTACCGGCGCGCAGGGCGAGGGACTCGGACTGGGGTGGACCATCGCGGTGGGCCAGGGCCAAATCCTGGGCGCACACCTCACCTTCACCCGGGGCTCGGTGCGGGGCTCACGATTACACCACTTCGTGAGACGCGCCCTCTTCCGCAGAGACGGCCTCGCCAGGAGAGGGTCGAGCAGGCGATCGAGGGCGACCCGACTCCGGGCAAGACGTGCAGGTGCGCTCGCCAGGATCCGAGCCGGGCTTATCGAGCACATCGGCTCCGTGACGTAGGCCCTCACGTGCAGGACCCGCCGGAGCAGTCCGGCGGGGTTCCTCTCGTCTCACGCGGTATCACAACAGCCCCTATGACGGGGGGCGTGGCTGTGTGCGCCCGACCAGGTGAAACACCTCGCGGGCGGCGTACCGTTGCCGGTCATTGCTCTGCGTCGCGGACCAGGAGTGCGATCTGCACCCGGTTTTCGACCGCCAGCTTGGCGAACAGGTTGCCTGTGTGCGCCTTGACGGTCGCGATGCTGATGTGCAGCCGCTCGGCGATCTCCGGGTTGCCCAACCCGTCCGCGATGGCCCGGGCGGTGTCGAGTTCTCGTTCGGTCAGCGCGGACAGCTGTGTCCGCGCGCCTTCGCGGGACGAGCGGCTAGCCTCGGAGGACTGCGGCCCGGTGGCTGCGGCGATCACTCGTGCCGTGGCCGCCGGGGACAGCACGGGGTTTCCGTCCGCGACTGTCCGCACCGCGTCGAGAATCCGCGCCGGCGGGGTGTCCTTCAGGACGAACCCGAGGGCACCGGCGCGCAGCGCGCCGAGCACCAGATCGTCGGAGTCGAACGTGGTCAGCATGAGCACCCGGGGCGGCGCCGGCCGGGTGAGGAGCTCCCGGGTCGTGCTGAGACCGTCACGGCCGGGCATCCGGATGTCCATCAGCACGACGTCCGGCCGCTGCTCGTCCACCACGGTGATCGCAGCGTCCCCGTCGGCCGCCTCCGCGACGACGGTCAGGTCCGGTTCGCCGTCGACGACGAGTCGTAGCGCCAGCCGTACCAGTTGTTCGTCGTCGACGATGACGACACGCACCGGCTCCCGCTCGCTGTCCACTCAACTTCTCTTTTCGTGGTCATGGTTCGGCCAGGGTAGTTGCGCGGTGAGGACGTACCCGCCGTCGGGTGTCGGGTGGTGGCTGAGTTCTCCGCCGGCGAGGCTGATGCGTTCGGCGAGGCCGAGCAGGCCGAACCCTGATGCCGGCGGTTGAGTGCTCGTCGTGGTGGCCGGGGAGTTGCGGACGCTTACGTGGTTGTGGACGCCTACGTGTAGTTCGTCGCCGGCTGTTCCTTCGACGGTGATGTGTACGGGGGCGCCCGGGGCGTGTTTTGCGGCGTTGGTCAGTCCTTCCTGGATGACCCGGTAGCAGGTTCGTCCCACGATGTCGGACGGTTTTCCCGTCACCGTGGTGGTGAGCGCGACGTCCAGTCCGGAAGTGCGGGCGTCGGCCACCAGCTCCGGGATCCGGTCGAGGGAGGGCTGTGGCGGTTCCGGGCTGCCCGGGTCGGCGCGGAGCACACCGAGGACGTCTCGCAGTTCTTCCAGCGCTTGGTGGGAGCCGTCTGCGATTCCACGGATCAGCGTGCGGTTCTCCTCGGTGGAGAGGTTGCCTCGGTGGTCCAGCACTCCGGCCTGCATGGCGACCAGGGAGATCCGGTGCGCGAGCACGTCGTGCATCTCCCGGGCGATCCGGTTCCGTTCCTGGGCCCGCGCCTGGGCTGCACGCGCGGTCTGTTCCCGTTCCGCGCTCGCTGCCCGCTCTCGCAAGGACCGCACCTCGACGCGGCGGGCGCCGATGGCCACGCCTATGGCCACCGCGATGCCCGCGCTGAGTATCGTGAGTGCGAGTTGGAGCCACGTCGAGCCAGGCGGGATCTTGACCGGATAGAGCACGAGGGTGAATTGCGCAGCGGCCACATAGCCGAGCGCGACAACTCCGATCTCCACCGGACGGCGACGAGTGGAGATCGAGCACAGGGCCAGCAGCGCGGCACCGATGGCGAGGGTCGACGCGCTCGTGGCGAGGGCGACGGCCATGGCGACGGCGAGCGGGAACCGTCGCCGCCACAGGAGCGCCGTCAGGCAGCCGAGAGCCACCAGCGGATCACCGGTGGCGAACCAGGAACATGTGTCGGTCGCGCACCCCCGTGGCAGCGCCGCACTGGTGGAGAACCAGAAGGGAAGGCCCACTGCCGCGACGGCCAGCAGCCGCCATGTCTGCTGCCACCCCCCGAGCCGTGGCGTGACGTCCGTGTTCATCCGGTCATTGTCGCGAAACCGTGCGACCGCTGCACCAGCCCCAGGGACACTCCCACCCTCTCCCAGAGTCGGATCACCACTTCGACTTTGGTCGAAGGTGAGTCGAGCCGCCGGGCCGATGTGCCGGTCACGCCGGGTGAACAGACTCGTATCCGTCACCCGACCGCTTCGGCGCGCGACCTCGTGCGCCCCCTCAGGAGGACACCTGATGCGTAAAAAAAACCTGTCCCTCGCCCTCGCGGCCACCGCAGTCGCGGCGGCCGCGATTTCGGGAGCGTCGGCGATGGCGACGACTTCGGACACGGTGGCGGCCACGCCGGACTCCCTGCGGTGGGGCCCGTGTCCGCAGAAGGCCGCATCGCAGAACGCCGACGCGCCCCCTCCTGAGTGCGCGACGCTCGACGTCCCGCTGGACTACCGCGATCCCGACGGCCGGCAGATCGAGATCGCCGTCTCCCGTCTGGCGAGCAAGGACCCTTCGAAGCGCCGCGGTGTGCTGCTGACCAACCCGGGCGGCCCCGGTGGCTCCGGGCTCGACTACCCGGCCCTCCTCGCCGGCGCCCGGCTGCCGAAGGACGTCCTCGACTCCTACGACGTGATCGGCTTCGACCCGCGTGGCGTCGGCCGCAGCACGCCGGTCACCTGCGATCTGACACCGCAGCAGCAGGCACGCGGCAACTTCCCGCCGTACGCGCACACCGCGGCCGACGTCGCCAAGGAGGCGCCGTACGCGCGGACCATCGCCGAACAGTGCGCCACGTCGCGGACGGCGTGGATGCTGCCGTACACCACCACCGCGAACACCGCACGCGACATGGACCGGATCCGGGCGGCGCTGGGCGAGCCGAAGGCGTCCTTCCTCGGTGCCTCCTACGGCAGCTACCTCGGCGCGGTGTACACGACGCTGTTCCCCGAGCGCAGCGACCGGATCGTGCTCGACAGCAACATGGGCCCCGGCGGCTACGACCTGGACAACTTCCGCTTGCTCGGGCGCGGAATGGAGGACCGGTTCCCGGACTTCGCGGCGTACGCGGCCGCGCACCCCGAGTACGGTCTGGGCACCACACCGAAGCAGGTGACCGCCAAGTTCTACGAGCTCGCGAAGCGGCTGGACGCCAAACCGGTCGGCGGCACCGACGGGACGCTCTTCCGCGGGATGACGTTCGAGCGCCTCTACGTCGAGGGCCTCCTGCCCCAACTGGCCAAGGAATGGCAGGCGTTGGACAAGGGCGAGCCGGTGCCGCCTCCGCCGCCGATCTCGGAGAACTTCTTGGCCAGCCATTTCTACGTGACCTGCGGTGACTCGCGTTGGCCCGGCAAGGTCCGGGACTACCAACGCAATGCCGCGATCGACCGGCTGAAGTACCCGATGCTGGGCGGGACCACCGGAAACATCAAGCCCTGCGCGTACTGGCCGGACAACCGGGTCGAGCCGCCGGTGCAGATCGGTGACCGCGGCCCGTCGAACGTACTGATGGTGCAGAACGAACGCGACCCGGGGACACCCCTGGCCGGCGCCATGAAGCTACGGCAGTCATTCGGCGACCGGGCCACGATGGTGACCGCCGACCAGGGCGGGCACGGCGTCTACCCGTTCGGCCGCAACACCTGCGCGAACAACACGGTCACAGCGTTCCTGACCAACGGACAGCGCCCGGCCAAGGACCTCGCCTGCGCGGCGAAGCCGAACAAGTAACGGGAGCGGACACATGATCAAGGAGTGGCGGCACCGTCGTGCCGTACAGCGAGTCATGCCCGGGGACGGGCGAGAGCTGAAGCGTTTCCGCTGGTGGCAGTTGCCCTTCCGTGCGCTGTTCCATCTGCGGCTGACGGACGACGACGGCCACAAGAGGGTCTACGCCGTCGACGTCAGGCACTGGCAGAACCAGTCGTCCGGCAACGTCAAGGCCCACCTGTATCTCGACGGCAGGCTGCATGCCGTGTCCAAGCTCCCTGCCGTCTTCCCCGTCCCGGGCGGCACCGTCGAGGTGAAGATGAGCGGATTCGGCCTCAAGCGCTGCCACTACGTCACCGACGAAGGCCGCGAGCTCCAGCTGGTCCCGGACCCCGACTCCGCCGAGGGACGCCGGGCGCGCCTCGACCGCGCGCGCCCCGCGCTGAGCCGCACCATCGGTCTCCTCTCGCTGTGCGTGCTCGTCGCCGCCCTGGCCGTCCTCGTCCCACAACTTGCCGAACAGCTCACCAAGTTCGAGGTCATCGCCCAGCACACCGGGACCTTCACCTCGCCCGTCGACGTGCCGAAGTGGGTCAACATCGCGATCGGCTTCGCCACCTTGGCGGCCAGCACAGAACGGGCACTGCGACTGCGCCACAGCCACCTGTTGGACAGCGCAGCAGGCTGATCCGCCCAACCACCCGAGGCATCGCAGCCGCGCCGGCGACACCCCCCCGCCGCAGGCGAGCGACATCCACCCCCACACCGCAACGCCCCAACAGCCCCGGACACCACCCCCGCTGGCGACTCTGGACGGACAGTCCGTGACCTCCTCGCTGCCTGGCGAAACAACGGCTGCTCCTGCCTAGCCCAGCGGTTCCAGAAAGCCATCGATGACGGCGACCTGCCTCCGCAGGCAGATCCAGCGCTCCTGGCCCGCTAGGTCACCACCCTGGCCTTCGGCATCGCCGTGCAAGCCGCGAGCGGTATCAGCCGTGCAGAACTCCAGGCGATGGCTGACGCCGCGCTAGGCAACTGGCCACTCTGCTGAGAACCGCCTGGCATCGGAGACGGAACACCTCCCCAGCCGGCGCCTGCCGGGTGCGGAACCTTCATGCAGGACCCCTGAAGATCACCCGACCAGGCACCCCGTTCGCAGCACGGTCTCCTCTCCCTGGCGGACCGTGGTGCCGACCCGTTCGAGTTCGTCTCGGACGGTCGGCGCCTCGGCCGCCCTGTAGTTCCACTCGGCCACCATGCGGTTGCGCTGCCCCCACATCGGGTTGAAGCCGGTCCGCTCCGGACCGAAGATCCCGGTGAGTTACCGTCCCGCCGACGACGGCCACACTGGATCGCTAGGCCCAATGCCAGTGACTTTGCGCGCCGTTGGCGGATCTGACGTGCGAAACCGTCGTGCCCCTGCGGTGTCCCCGTACGTATGCGTTACGCGCCGGGCTTGCGGACGAACTCCAACTTCTGCGCCGCATGGCCCATGGACAGGATGCCGGAGTCGGCGAGGGCGTACCCACGTGCGCCGGTGGGAGCCAGGCCGCAGGGGTGCGCCGACCCGCGCCGGTAGAACGGCCTGGAGATGAGACCGGTGTCGTTCACGAACACCAGGACCTCTTTCCAAGCGCAGCGTTTCCGATGGGAGTTGTCCCAGCCCTCGACGAAGGTATCGCCGGTCTTCGCCTGCTTGATGGTGACCTGGGCCGTCGGGTGGTCCTCCTCGCCCTTGGGCACCCACTGCCCCAGGTACTTCTTGGGCACGGGCGCCTTGCCGGCCCTGGCCTTGAAAAGGACGGCCTTGTACTGGCCGTTGTCGGTGGCAAAGTCGAGGTTGCCGTCCTTACGGGTCTTCAGTGTGTACGACGGAAGGAACTTGCACGTGCCGCCACCGAAGGCGTTCTCGCTACGGGCGTCCCCCAGGGAAACCGAGCCCCTGGACGCCTTCTTCGGTTCCTTGTTCACCACGCAGAGCGAGGTGCCGGTCAGGAAGAAGGACCTGGCGACCGTGCGGTGCTGCTCGTCCTTCTTGAACTCGACACGTACGCGGGTGTCGCTCAACGGCACGCCCTCCCACCCCCCGAGGAAATCCTTCGGCACGGCCACCGCCGCCGGGGTGGCCTCCGCGCTGCCGTTCGCACCACCGTTCGTGCCGCCGCTCCCACCGGGGTCCGCGCCGTTGCCGTCCCAGGAGTTCACCGCGATCGGCACGCCGATGGAGAGAACCAGTACTCCGACGACAGTGCCAAGGAATCGGGCCCATTTGAACTGTGACTGCGTGGGCGGGGCACTCGGCGGTGTCGGGCGGCCGCCGGGCGTTGGGGTGCTTTCCGAAACAACCACCGGTACGTCGGGCTGTACCTTCTTATGCGCATCCACCGGAATGTCCGGCTGCATGTCCGCCCCCGCATCCAGTGGAGCCTTCACCGGCACGTCCGGCTGCGTAACCACAGGCACACCCGACGTACGTCCCTGCGGATCCAGATCCAGCAACCACGCCGCATGCCTTCCCAGTTGCTCAAGCACCTCTCCCGGCAGCCACGGCCGCACCTGCCCGGCTGCGGTGCGGGTCACAAGCTCCCTAGGCGTGGGCCGTTCGTCGGGCGCTTTCTCCAGGCACTGGCGTACGAGCCCGAGCACATCCTCCGGCACGCCCTCCAGGTCCGGCTCCTCCTCGGCCACCGCGAACAACTGCGCGTGCAGCCCGCCGGAGTGGCCGGCGAACGGAAGCCGCCCGGTCGCCGCGTACGCGAGGACGGAACCGAGGCTGAACACGTCGCTCTGCGGGCCGACTTCGAGCCCCCGCGCCTGCTCGGGCGACATGAAGCCGGGCGAGCCGATGACAACGCCGGTGCGGGTACGTAAGTCGTTGCCGGAAACAACGTGCAGGGCGCGGGCGATGCCGAAGTCGATGACGCGGGGGCCGTCGACGGTGACCAGGATATTGGACGGCTTCAGGTCCCGGTGCACGAGACCTGCGTCGTGGATGGCCCCCAGGGCGAGCGCGAGCCGGTTCGCGAGGGTGCGCAGCGAGCGCTCGGGCAGCGGGCCGTAGTCGTCGGCGACAACGGTCTGGAGGTCGGGACCCGGTACGTAGCCGGTGGCGACCCAGGGTGTCGCGGCACTCGTGTCGAAGTCCAGGACCGGCGCGGTCCAGTCACCGCCCACCCGCCGCGCTGCGTCGACCTCCCGCGCGAACCGCTGCTGGAAGTCCTCCTGCCTGGCGAACTCGGCACGCACAACCTTCACGGCGACGGTCCGACCCCCTTCGGACCGCGCGAGGTACACCCGGCCCATACCCCCTTCTCCGAGCACCCCGAGAAGTCGATAGGGCCCTATCTCACGCGGATCATCCGGGCTCAGAAGCTTCATGCAACGACGATACCCAGGGGAAGATGGGCAGGGTGAACGCGATTCACTTGCTGTGCTTGGTATTGGGCTGGTTCCTGACTCGAAACCCGCCCTGTTGGACGAGTCGTGGCGGACGCCCCCGAGCCAGCTCATCCGCGGGTACACCTTCGAAGCGGTGGAGGCAAGGCGGTGACCGGCAAGCGGCCGACTACGGTATCTGTCCGCAGGGAAGTACGGCCGTGGTTGATCCGCGCCCGCGTCCGACGGCCCTCACGTAGCCGGCCCCGCGCGCCTCCAGTGCGGCGCGAGGCTGCGGGTCCTGTCCGTAGGCTTCTTCGCCGGTCACCCACGGTGCCTCCACCCCGGAGTCCAGCGCGGTGGCGACATCTGCCAGGCCAGACGGGGTTGAGTCGCACATTGCACCGCCCGGGTATCCCCGCGGCCACGCGGCGCTCGGCATCGGTGCACCAGGAGTGTTCGGGGAGACGGAGCCGCCGGTCGATCAGGGCCGGTCCCCAGCTGGTGGCGTAGGCGAGGAAAACACCGACCTGGGAGTTCTCGCTACGTCCCGGGGCCCGCCCGTCTATGACTGGGTGCGGTCAGACTCCCGGTCAATATCGTCTTCGACCCCGATCCGCCCGCACACGAGCAGTGGGTGCTGGCCCGCCGCAGCCTCAAGAGCCCGGATGAGACCGTGTCCCGCGCACCATCACGGATGCCCAGGTGGAGGACGTGGTGGTGCGCACCCTGGAAGAGACCCCGCAAGGGGCGACGCACTGGTCGAAGCGGGAACTGGCTCGGCAGGTGGGGATCTCGCCCACGAGCGTGCTGCGGATCTGGCGGGCGTTCGGCCTCCAGCCGTGGCGGACGGAGGTTTTCAAGATCTCCCCGGACCCGCTGCTGATCGACAAGATCCGGGACGTGGTCGGTCTCTACCTGGCTCCGCCGACGAACGCGGCAGTGTTCGCGGTGGACGAGAAACCGCAGATCCAGGCACTTGAGCGGACCGCTCCGGTGCTGCCGATGTTGCCTGGAGTGCCCGAACGGCGCAGCTTCGACTACGTCCGGCACGGCACCATCGACTTGTTCGCGGCGCTGAACACCGCGACAGGGAAAGTGATCGGAAAGCTCTCGGCCCAGCACCGGGCCGTGGACTTCCGCGACTTCCTCGACGAGATCGACCGCCAGACCGAGCCCGGTCTGGCGGTCCATGTCATCTGCGACAACCTCCGCACCCACAAAGCGCCCGTAGTGCACAAGTGGCTGTTGAGACATCCCCGCTTCGAGCTGCACTTCACACCCACGTACTCATCCTGGATCCACCAGGTCGAGCGGTGGTTCGCCGAACTGCAACGGCGCTGCCTCGAACGCGGCGTGTTCTGCTCACTGGACGAGCTGACAGCCACACTTGAGGACTGGATCAAGAAAGCCCCGAACCGCAGGGCGGCGGACTCCATGTTGCAGGCGTCTTCCTCTGGTCTGCTTGATGATCTAAGGCCTGTCGTTCGGGCTCCCGCTGTGTCCTGGGCGCTGGGCGAGAGCCGTGCGCTGGGCCGGAGTGAGCCTGCCGTGCTGGGCTGTGACCAGGTGGGCGCCGGAGGAGGTGCGCTGAAGTGCCAGTGGTCCGCAGACTTCCGCCTGGTGCTCGGCGACTTGCACAGCAGCGGCGGCGCGCGCCTTTGGCCAGCCGAGGGCGGCGGCGAGTTCGCTGGTGGTGAGGGGCCGGGCCGCGTGGAGGAGGGCGGCGATTACGGTAATCGCGTCCTCGGGGGGCACGGTGGTCGACGGGCCGGTCATGTCCCGGTGGACTCCGACGAAGAATGTGTGCATGGCCTGGAGCCGTGCGCCTGCGGGGGTGCTGGGCCCGAACAGGTTGGCACCCTCCTGGGCGGTCTCGGCCCACACCGCGTTCTGGTGGGCACTGGTCAGCCAGGCGCGGAGCCAGACGTCGTCATCGATGACGTGGTGTGCGCGGCGTCGGCCGGGCTCGTACGTGCGTGTGAGGACATCGAGCCCTTCGAGGTATCCCACGGCCTTGGACACCGAGGCCGGGCTGACCCGCAGCCGTTGGGCGAGTTCCGCAGCAGTTCGCGTACCAGAGGGGGTAGTTACCAGGCAGGCCAGCACCCTGGCGGCCGTGCGGGGCAGACCGGTCGCGATCATCATCGTCGCGAATCTGTCCACGTAGGCGTGGACGGCGGCGGGGTCCCGCCCGTGCGTGGCCTCGGCGTCGGTGGCCGGTGGCGTCGCGGGCCGAGGTGCCCGGTTGCGTCGCTGCCAGGCGCTGGCCCGGTCGGCGTGTTCCGCGCGGTAGCCGCCCGGCCCGCCGTTGCGGGCAACCTCCCTGCTGACGGTCGAAGTCGGCCGTCCCAGTCGTCGGGCGATCACGGCGTACGGCAAGTCCTCGGCCAGTCCCGCCTCGATGTCCCTGCGGTCCTCCGCAGTGAGTCTCCCGCCGCCCATATCCGCCCTCCCACCGTGGGCACCGCGAGCCGGCCGGACGTGACCGACTCCGCACACCCCCGTGCGTTGCGTTAGCCGTCACCGGCAACGCTACAAGATCCAGGAAACTCCCCGATTCCCGGAGATTCCAACGCTTGCACCGCTTCCGCGGATACATGTGCACCGTAGCTTTCAGGTGTCGCGAAAAGATGAAACCAAGGGGTTCACATGGAAGATGCCACGTCCGCAGCGCACGTCACCCGCAGGAACCACGACGCCGCCCAGCGTGTGCTCGACCAAGCGGTGCGGGAAGGAGGAGTGCCAGGAATTCTTGCTCAGGTCCAAGACGGCGGCGGGCACTGGTTCGGCACGGCGGGGGTCGCCGACACACGGACACCTCGGGCGCGCGGGCACGAGGACCGGTTCCGGATCGGCAGCATCACCAAGACCTTCACCGCCACAGTGATCCTGCAACTCGTGACCGAGGGCCAACTGGCCCTGGAGGACACGGTGGAGCGATGGCTGCCGGGCGTGCTCACCGGAAACGGGCACGACGGCAACACGATCACTGTCCGACGGCTCCTCAACCACACCAGCGGAGTCTTCAGCCACACCAGCGACCAGCCGGCACTGAGCAAGCAGGAAAGTTACACGCCCGAAGAACTCGTGGAGATCGCCATGTCGCATCCGGCCGACTTCCCGGCGGGGACGGGCTGGGCGTACTCCAATACCAACTACATTCTCGCCGGGATGATCGTTGAGCAGGTGACCGGCCGGATGCTCGCCGAGGAGATCACTGCCCGTCTCGCCCGCCCGCTCGGTCTGACGGGAACCTCCCTGCCGCTCGGCGCCGACCCGGTGCTCTCCGGGCCTCATTCGAGCCACTACACCAGATTGTTCTCCCCCGATCCGGACGCCACGGTCTACAACGTCACAGAACTGGAGACGAGTCCATACTGGGCGGCGGGCGGCATGATCTCTACTGTCGCCGACCTCAACCGGTTCTTCGCAGCACTGCTCGGAGGGCGCCTCCTCCGGCCGGAACAACAGCGCGAGATGTTCACCATGGTCCCGACGGAAAGCTGGCTTCCGGGTGCCACCTACGGTCTCGGCGTTTCCCGCCTGACCCTGCCTTCCGGCACGGAGGTCTGGGGCATGGGCGGCGCACTCTTCGGCTCCTGGTCGTACGTCTACGGCACACGTGATGGCACACACATGCTCGCAGTGAACGTCAACGCCGACTGGGCAGCGGGACGTTGGGAGGACCCCATCGGCATCTTCACCGACCTCCTGGAGGCCGAGTTCAGCCGCAGAGCCGACTCGGGCACCGCACGAGGCAATCGGGCTCTCTTGTTTGGATCACCATCCTCAGAGTCGAACTGATCCAAACGAAACTGCCTAGGAGTTGTCTTCAAATGTCACGCCCACATCAGAAGCGATGCGAGGGTGACGGCGGCTTGGTAGGACTCGGCGGTCTTGTCGTAGCGGGTGGCGATGCCGCGCCATTGCTTCAAGCGGTTGAAGCAGCGTTCGACCACGTTGCGGT
>NZ_JBVHZH010000026.1:0-117958 GCF_055574515.1 Streptomyces sp. NPDC029466 | reverse complement strand
GGTTCTCTCTGTCGGCTGTTTCCTTCCCCCCCCCCCCCCCCCCCGCCCCTCCCCCCCCCCCCCCCCCCCCCCCCCCCCCCCCCCCCCCCCCCCCCCCCCCCCCCCCCCCCCCCCCCCCCCCCCCCCCCCCCCGGTCCCGCGAGGCCGCGGTGCCTTACTTGGCGGCGTTGGCCGCGTTGATCAGGGTCTGCTTGTCGACGGCGCCGACATAGACCGTGCCGTTGTCCGTGACCAGGGCGTTGACCAGACGGGTGCTGAAGACCTGGCCCGAGCCGAACTTGCCGTTGACCTTGTCGCCCATGCTGTCCAGGAACTTGCCGACGTCACCGCCCGCGCCCTTGGCCTTGTCCATGTCCTTGCCGGAGGGCAGGCCGGAGCCTTCGCCCTTGATCGTGGCGATGGACGTCCAGCCCTTGCCGATGACGTTCAGCCCGTCGATGTCCTTGGCGAGGTGCTCGCGGGACGGGGCGTCCTTGCCGTGCCCGCGCTGCGCGGTCGAGCGCTCCTTGTCGCCCTCGACGACCTTGGCACCCTTGGGCGGGGTGAAGGAGAACGTGCTCGCGGCGGGCTTGGCGAAGTCGACGTTGGTGTAGCCGACGTCGACGGCGGCGGCGCCACCGCTCTTGGGGGTCAGGGTGAACTTCAGCGGCGTGCCGTTCTCGGCGTCCACCGCGACCCGGATCGAGCCGACCGTGGAGCCGGCCTGCTTGGGCTTGATGAGCAGCTGGTAGGCGTCCCGGCCGGCGACCTTGGCGGTGCCGTCGACGGTGACCGAGGTCGTGTCCCCGGCCGCCTCCAGGGCCTGCTTCGCGAGGTCCTGCGGCGTCGCGGTCTTCAGGTCCTTGGGCAGGCCCTCGGGGGCCCGGTGCTGCTTGCCGGACCGGTCGCCGGGGGCGGTGCTGTGCAGGGCGGTGTTGCTGCCGCTGTCGTACGCCCAGACGTCCTTGCCGTTGTGGACGAGGCTGTACTCGGCGGCCTTGTCCACGATGGAGACCCGCTGCTTCTCGGGGCCGTCGGCCGCGACGCGCAGCGTGTGCGCACCGGACGCCAGCTCCATCAGCTTCTTCTGGGGCGCGGCGGAGTCACCGTCCCCGCCCTGCGCGCCGCCGTCCTCGGCGCCGCCGAAGCCGCCCGCTCCGCCACCGACGCCCGGCAGCGACGGCAGGCCGAGGTCCGTGGTGACCCGGACCGTGCCGGAGAGCTGCTGGACATCCGACTTGGCGACCTTGGCTATCAGGTCCTGGGCCGAGATTTTCGGCAGGTCCGGAGCGGAGCCGGCGAACGCCGGGACCAGCCCGATCATGGCCGCCGACACCCCCGCCACCGCGACCGGCACGCCATACCGCACCGCCTTACGGCGCTTCGGGGAACGCTCCCCGCCCCATCCGTCGGTGACCTCGGTCGGTTCGTTCCGTGGCATCTGCCCTACCTCCGTCGTGTGCGGCGGCTGCTGTGCTGTCCACGTGTCCCCCCTGGGGCCCAGGGTCACCTGCCCGCCGCGCTCAGGTGGTTCCATCTCACCAAATCGCCCGGCACAAAACGTCAGCCCGCGGGAGCAACTCGGCGTACTGCTGAGGTATGACGCACGATCACCTCAGGTCGGAGGCCGTACCACAGGAGGCGGAGCACTCCCTAGGGGATGCGGGGAAAGCTCCTCAGGGATGCGGCGGCATACCGCAGGCGCGGGGGCGGTGGGAGACCTCAGGGACAGGCACGGCGGATGGTCTCAGCCCGCTCGGTGCACCACCGCGTCGCAGAGCCCCTCAAGAGCCGACTTGGCCATGCACGAGGGCAGCGGCGCCAGCATCGCGCGGGCCTCCTCCGCATAGCGCACGGTGTCGCGGCGGGCCTCTTCGAGCGCCGGGTGGGCGCGCAGACCGGCCAGCGCCTCGGCGTGCCGGGCGTCGTCGGTGAGGTCACCGGCCAGCAGCTCGCACAGCGCGCGGTCCTCGGGGGTACCGGCGGAGCTTTCGGCCCGCGCGCGCAGCCGCAGCACCGGCAGCGTCGGAATGCCCTCGCGCAGGTCCGTCCCGGGCGTCTTGCCCGATTCGTGCGAGTCGCTGGCGATGTCCAGCACGTCGTCGGCCAGCTGGAAGGCCGTACCGAGCCGCTCGCCGTACTGGGTGAGGATGTTGACCGTCGACTCCTCGGCGCCCGACATCATCGCGCCGAAGCGGCAGGCGACGGCGACCAGCGAGCCGGTCTTGCCCGCGAGCACGTCCAGGTAGTGGTCGATGGGGTCCCGGCCGTCGCGCGGGCCCGCGGTCTCCAGGATCTGGCCGGTCACCAGGCGTTCGAACGCCTCGGCCTGGATGCGGACCGCCTCGGGACCGAGGTCGGCGAGGATGTGCGAGGCGCGGGCGAACAGGAAGTCGCCGGTCAGCACCGCGACGGAGTTGCCCCAGCGGGCGTTGGCGCTGGCCACCCCGCGGCGCACATCGGCCTCGTCCATCACGTCGTCGTGGTAGAGCGTCGCCAGATGCGTGAGCTCCACGACGACGGCGGAGGGCACCACACCCGGGCTGTAGGGGTCACCGAATTGGGCGGCCAGCATCACCAGCAGCGGCCGGAACCGCTTGCCGCCCGCGCGCACGAGATGCTGCGCGGCTTCGGTGATGAACGGCACGTCGCTCTTGGTGGCCTCCAGCAGGCCCTCCTCGACAGCCGCCAACCCGGCCTGGACATCGGCCTCAAGAGCCTGGTCCCGCACGCTCAGCCCGAAGGGCCCGACGACGGTCACGAGGGGTACTCCTGTCTGCTGACGATCAAACTGAATGTCGATCTGTCGCTGTCTCCACCATTGGCCAGCGTATCCGGTCGCAGTTCGATCACCGTGAGCGCCCGCCCCCCGAACCGCCCGGGAAGCACGGCGACCCCTCGGCCGGGATGTTCCGGATCATCTGTTGACGCGCTGCGACGCGGAAGAGCGGGACCGGCGAACGGGAAGAGCGGGACCGGCAACCGCCAGCATCCCCGGTCCGCTTCCGCTCGGGCAAGGCCCCGCGGACCGGCCATGGCCGGAAAGCCCCGCCCCGGCCACCGCCCCCTTCACCGCCCCGCCCCCGGGGCCGATGCACCGGTCACCGCCCCGGGTGAAATCACCGTGGCGCAGGACGACTTCCGCGCCCACGCGCCCCCGGCCGTCCTGGCCGGGCGAGGCGAGCACGCGGTATACGGGGCACCGGGCACCCCGGGTCACCGGGCGCCCCGGCGTCACCGGGTGCCGGGCCGGTGCGGGCGCCCCCGCCTCACCCGTACGCCCGCGCCACCGCCCTCGCCAGCCGCGGCGAGGCGAACTCCGTCCCGCACACGAAGCGCATCGCGGGCCCGAAGGAGGCAGCCGCCGGCAGCCCCGTGAAATACAGCCCCGGCACGGACGAGCCGAATCCGCCGTCCAGCAGCGGACCGCCGGCCCGCACCACGATCCCGGTCCGCAGCCCCGCTCCCAGGAAGTCCAGCGCCGCCAGATCCATCCGGTAGCCGGTCGCGGCCAGCACATGGTCGGCGACGACCTCCCCGCCCTGCCCGTCCGCGCCGCGCAGCGCCAGTACGGGGCGGCCGTCACGGACCGTGGCCCGTACGATCCGCCGCCCCTGCGTCACCCGCACCCGGTCGGTGAAGCGCTCCCGCAGCCACCACGCCCCCCGGGGGACGGGCACCCGGCGCCCCAGATACCGCCGGACGGGCCCCGGCAGCCGGCGGAAGGCACCGGCGCGGTACGCCGGCGCATACCGCGGCCGGGCGCCGAACGGCGACGGCGGGCGCCGCCGCTGCCGGGGGTCCGGCGGCGCGCCGAAGCCCACCGCGCCGGGACCGCGCGCCACCACCCGTACGGCCGCCGCGCCCGTCTCGGCGAGCAGCACCGCGCTCTCCAGCGCCGACTGCCCGGCACCGATCACGACCACGTCCCGGCCGGCCAGCGCGGACAGATCGTGGTGCTGCGAGCTGTGCGAGACCGGCCCGGTGGCGGAGGGGCCGTCCGGGAGCGCGGCGGCCAGTTCCGGCGGCAGCTGCGCCAGCCCGGTCAGGCCGGTGGCGACGACCACGGCCCGCGCGCCGGCCTGCTCACCGCTGTCCAGCTTCAGCTCGAAGCCGTCGGCCCGCCGGTCGACCGAGACCACCCGGACCTGCTCCAGCCCGGGGACCAGCCGCTGCTGCACCCACTGCCCGTACCGCACGAAGGTCTCCACGGGGACCAGGTCCCGGTCCGTGACGTAGGGCCCCTCCCCCGTCGCCGCGCAGAAGTCGCCGAGGGTGTGGCCGGGCTGCGGGACGCCGATGCCGGAGGCCGCGGGCGCCGAGGTGAGCAGCATGCCCGCGGGCATCCCCGCCCGCCAGCTCGCCATCGGCTCCCCGAAGACCCGCACCGGCAGGCCGTGAGCCCGTAGATGCGCGGCCGCCGACAGCCCGTACGGACCGGCCCCGATGACCGCTACCGGAGTGCTCACTTCGGTCCCTCCCTCGCGTGAAGAACGGCCGCCCGGCCGCCTCTTCGGCGAGGGGAGCAACAGCCCCGTCACCCGCCGGTCCGGCCCCTCCCGCGCGGTGGCCCCGTCCTCCCGCCCGTCAGGGAAGGAAGTTAGGCCCGAATTGCGCGGTGCGGCAAGGCTTTTCCGGACATGACCGATGCGTGGGGCGCGGCGCACCGCGCCACCGCCGCCCGTCTGCGTACGTCTGAGCGCCCTCGCGCCCCGGGACCGCCCCGTAGATCACCGCCCGGCCGTACTCTGATCGACGGCCCCACGGCCCGCGGGCCACCCGGCCCCGGCCGCCCACCGGCGACGACGAACGCGAGGAGCTGTCCATGCCCGAGCAGAGCCCGTTCGACCTGGCGGAAGGCGATCCCTTCGGCCCGCACAACCTCCCCTACGGCGTCTTCAGCACCGCCGACGCGCCCGACCGGCGCCGCCTCGGCGTCCGCTACGGCGACAGCGTCCTCGATCTGAGCGCCCTGCCGAGCGCGCTGCCCGCCGCCATCCATCCGCACGCCGAACTGCTCGCGGCACCGACCCTCAACCCGCTGCTGGCCGCCGGCCGTCCCGTATGGCGGCAGATCCGCGCGGCCGTCCACAGCGCCGTGACCGACCCCGCGCACCGCGGCGAAGTGGCGCCGCTGTTCCATCCGCTGGACGGGGTCACGCTGCACCTCCCCTTCGAGGTCGCCGACTATGTCGACTTCTACGCCAGCGAACACCACGCCACCAATGTCGGCCGGATCTTCCGTCCGAACGACGCGGCGCTGACCCCCAACTGGAAGCATCTGCCGATCGGTTACCACGGCCGGGCGGGCACCGTGGTCGTCACCGGCACCCCGGTCGTACGGCCCCGGGGCCAGCGCAAGGCCCCCGCGGACGAGGCACCCACCTTCGGCCCGTCCCTCCGCCTCGACATCGAGGCCGAGGTCGGCTTCGTCGTCGGGGCGCCCTCCACGCTCCACGAACCGGTCGGGCTGGGCGCCTTCCGCGACCATGTCTTCGGCGTCTGCCTCCTCAACGACTGGTCCGCGCGCGACATCCAGGCCTGGGAGTACGTGCCGCTCGGCCCGTTCCTGGGCAAGTCCTTCGCCACCTCCGTCTCCGCCTGGATCACCCCGCTCGACGCCCTCGACGAGGCCCGTACGGCGCCGCCCGCCCGGGACTTCCCGCTGCTGCCCTACCTCGACGACGCGGGTGCGGAGCCCGGCGGCATCGACATCCGTATCGAGGTGCGCGTCAACGGCGAGACGGTCTCCCGGCCGCCGTTCTCCACCATGTACTGGACGGCCGCCCAGCAGCTCGCCCATATGACCGTCAACGGCGCCTCGCTGCGCACCGGCGA
The DNA here is from genome assembly GCF_055574515.1 of Streptomyces sp. NPDC029466. Classification (NCBI taxonomy): domain Bacteria; kingdom Bacillati; phylum Actinomycetota; class Actinomycetes; order Kitasatosporales; family Streptomycetaceae; genus Streptomyces; species Streptomyces sp. NPDC029466. Next base: position 112,141 of record NZ_JBVHZH010000026.1, on the reverse strand, counting down.
TCTGTTCGCCTCCGGCACCGTCTCCGGACCCGACCCCGACCAGCTCGGCTGCCTGCTGGAACTCACCCAGGGCAAGGGCCCCTACCTCCAGGACGGCGACGAGGTCACCCTCACCGCCTGGGCGCCCGGCCCCGAGGGCGCCCGCATCGGCCTGGGCGAGGTCACCGGACGCATCCTGCCCACGGGATGACCGGTGCGGACCGGCCGGAGCGGCGCGGGCCGGTCCGGCCGGCGGCCCGCCGCGGATCTCCCGCCGTGCCGCCTCCCGGGCGCTCTCCCGTCACAGCCCCACACCAACTCGGTACCGGCGCCGCCGCAATCCGGGCGACGGCTCGGACGGCCGCCGGGACCGCTGCTAGCCTCACGTCTCCTGGTCCCACAACGGAGGAGACGTACGTGCGCAAGGCAACGCAGATCGCCGGGGCGGCAGCCATCGCCGCGATGCTGCTCAGCGGCTGCGGAAGCAGCGGCGGCAACGACAGCGGCAAGGACAGCACGCCGAGCAAGTCGCCGGACGCGCCGTCGACCCCGGACAAGCCCGCGGACCCCGCCGCGTTCGAGGGTGCCTGGAAGTCCGGCCCGAAGAGCAGCCAGCTGATCCTGGTGGTCACCAAGGGCACCGTCGCGTTCAGCAACGGTCACAAGGCCGCCTGTCTGGGCAAGGTCCAGGAGATGGCCGGGATGACCATGGCCGCGCTCAAGTGCACGGACGGCGACACCACCCGCACCATGGGCACCCTCAAGCCCGGCGCGGACGGCAAGACCCTGACCGTGGACTGGAAGAACGGCCCCACCGAGAAGTACACCAAGTCCACCGACGGCAGCGTGAAGATCCCCGACATGCCGGAGATGCCGAGCGGGATGCCCAAGAGCTGACCGCCCCGCCACGCGGACGGCCGCCGCCCGGAACCCCCCGAGGGCTCCGGGCGGCGGCCGTTGCCGTACCGCGCCACCGTGGTCAGCGCACGAAGACCCCGGCCTGGCCGGCCAGATCGAGGAAGTACTGCGGCGCCAGGCCGAGCACCAGGGTGACCGCGACACCGATGGCGATGGCCGTGGTCGTCAGCGGGCTGGGCACCGCGACGGTCGGGCCGTCCGCCTTGGGCTCGTGGAAGAACATCAGCACGATGACGCGGATGTAGAAGAACGCGGCGATGGCCGACGAGAGCACACCGACCACCACCAGCCAGCCCGCGCCGCTCTGCGCCGCCGCCTTGAACACCGCGAACTTTCCGGCGAACCCGGAGGTCAGCGGGATGCCCGCGAAGGCCAGCAGGAAGACCGCGAAGACCGCGGCCACCAGTGGCGAACGCCGGCCGAGCCCGGCCCACTTGGACAGCGCGGTGGCCTCCCCGCCGGCGTCCCGCACCAGGGTGACGACGGCGAAGGCACCGAGGGTCACGAAGGAGTAGGCGGCGAGGTAGAAGAGCACCGAGGAGATGCCCTCCTCGCTGGTGGCGATGACACCGGCGAGGATGAAGCCGGCGTGCGCGATGGAGGAGTAGGCCAGCATTCGCTTGATGTCGGTCTGGGTGATGGCGACGATCGCCCCGCCCAGCATCGTGATGATCGCGACGCCCCACATCACCGGCTGCCAGTCCCAGCGCATGCCCGGCAGGACGACATACAGCAGCCGCAGCAGCGCGCCGAAGGCCGCGACCTTGGTGGCGGCCGCCATGAAGCCGGTGACCGGGGTCGGGGCACCTTGGTAGACGTCCGGGGTCCACATGTGGAACGGGACCGCGCCGACCTTGAACAGCAGCCCCATCAGCACCAGCGCGGCGCCGATCAGCAGCAGTGCGTCATTGCCCATCGTCCCGGCCAGCGCCGGATCGATCTGCTTGGACCCGTCCGAGATCACCTCGGCGATCCCGGCGTAGGTGACCGTGCCCGCGTAGCCGTACAGCAGGGCCACACCGAACAGCAGGAAGGCGGACGAGAAGGCGCCGAGGAGGAAGTACTTCACCGCGGCCTCCTGTGACAGCAGCCGCTGGCGGCGGGCCAGCGCACACAGGATGTACAGCGGGAGGGAGAAGACCTCCAGCGCGATGAAGAGGGTCAGCAGGTCATTGGCCGCCGGGAAGACCAGCATGCCGCCGACCGCGAAGAGCGCGATCGGGAAGACCTCGGTGGTGGTGAACCCCGCCTTGACCGCGGCCTGTTCGGCGGCACCGCCGGGGACGGCCGCGGGCTGCGGGGCGAAGGAGTCCACGTGGTGACCGTGCGCCGCCGGATCCAGCCGCCGCTCGGCGAAGGTGAAGACGGCGACCAGGGAGACCAGCAGGATGGTGCCCTGGAGGAACAGCGCGGGCCCGTCGACGGCGAGGGCGCCCATGGCGGCGATATGCGCCTTGGCCGAACCGAAGCCGCCGGCCGCCAGACCGATCACCGCGGCGAACGCGGCGGCCAGCGCCACCACGGTCAGCAGCAGCTGGGAGTAGTAGCGGTGGCGGCGCGGCACGAACGCCTCGATGACGATGCCGAGCACCGCCGCGCCCAGGACGATCAGCGTCGGCGACAGCTGGGCGTACTCGATGTGCGGTGCCGGGATCTTGCCCGGTGCACCCTGCGCCACCGTCCACAGGCTGTGGACACTTGCCACGGAACTCACTTCGCGGCCTCCCGGTCTTGATCATGCACGGCCTGGCCGGCCCGGCCTCCACCGGGCCCGGCGTCCACCTGCACAGTGGGCTTGGGGTCCTTCTTGTCCACGACGGACAGGGTGTGGCCGACCGCCGGATTCACGAGGTCGGTGAGCGGCTTCGGATAGACCCCGAGGAAGAGCAGCAGCGCGACCAGCGGCGCCACCACCAACAGCTCCCGCACCCGGAGGTCGGGCATGCTCCGCACCTCGGCCTTCACCGGCCCGGTCATCGTCCGCTGGTAGAGCACGAGGACGTACAGCGCGGCCAGGACGATGCCGAGGGTGGCGATGATGCCGATCACCGGATAGCGGCTGAACGTGCCGACCAGGACCAGGAATTCGCTGACGAACGGCGCCAGACCGGGCAGCGACAGGGTGGCCAGACCGCCGATGAGGAAGGTGCCGGCCAGGACCGGGGCGACCTTCTGGACGCCGCCGTAGTCCGCGATGAGCCGGGAGCCGCGGCGGCTGATCAGGAAGCCGGCCACCAGCATCAGCGCGGCGGTCGAGATGCCGTGGTTGACCATGTAGAGCGTGGCGCCGCTCTGGCCCTGGGTCGTCATCGCGAAGATGCCCAGGATGATGAAGCCGAAGTGGGAGATCGAGGCGTAGGCGATCAGCCGCTTGATGTCGCGCTGGGCGACCGCCAGCAGGGCGCCGTAAATGACGCTGATCAGGGCGAGGACCAGGATGGCGGGCGTCGCCCAGCTGCTGGCCTCCGGGAAGAGCTGGAGGCAGAAGCGGAGCATCGCGAACGTGCCGACCTTGTCGACCACCGCGGTGATCAGCACCGCGACCGGCGCGGTGGACTCGCCCATGGCGCCCGGCAGCCAGGTGTGCAGCGGCCACAGCGGCGCCTTCACCGCGAACGCGAAGAAGAAGCCGAGGAAGAGCAGCCGCTCGGTGCCGGTGCCGATGTCCAGCTTGCCGGCCGCCCGGGCCTCGACGATCTGCTGGAGCGAGAAGGTGCCGCTGCCGAGCTGGTCGGCGGTGACGGCGTACAGCCCGATCACCGCGGCCAGCATGATCAGTCCGCCGGCGAGGTTGTAGAGCAGGAACTTCACCGCGGCGTACGAGCGCCGGCCCGCGGCCTGCTCCTCACCGTCCCCGCCCGCCCGGTCCCCGAAGCCGCCGATGAGGAAGTACATCGGGATCAGCATGGCTTCGAAGAAGATGTAGAAGAGGAAGACATCGGTGGCCTCGAAGGAGAGGACCACCATCGCCTCGACCGCCAGGATCAGCGCGAAGAAGCCCTGGGTGGGCCGCCAGCGCCGGTTGGGCGTGGCCTCTTCCAGGGGGTCGGCGTCATGCCAGCCCGCCAGGATGATGAAGGGGATCAGCAGGGTGGTCAGCGCGATCAGGGCGACCGCGATGCCGTCCACACCGAGTTCGTAGCGGACGCCGAAGTCGCTGATCCAGGCATGCGACTCGGTGAGCTGGAAGGGGCCCTTCGCGCCCGGGTCGAAGCGGAACGCGACGACCAGCGCCAGCGCGAAGGTGATCAGCGAGAACAGCAGCGCGAGCCATTTGGCCGCGGTGCGCTTGGCGGCGGGCAGCGCGGCGGTGGCGATCGCACCGATCGCCGGGACCGCGGCCACCGCCGTCAGCAGGGGAAACGACATGGCTCAGACACCCCTCATCAGCAGGGTCGCGGCGACGAGAACGGCGGCGCCGCCCAGCATCTGAACCGCGTACGAACGGACGAATCCGGTCTGCAACCGGCGCAGCAGGCCGGAGAGTCCGCCCATCGACGCCGCCGTGCCGTTGACCGCGCCGTCCACGAGGGTGCGGTCGAGCCGGACGAGGGTGCCGGTGAGCTCCCCGCCGCCGCGCACGAACACGATGTCGTTGAAGTCGTCCTGGAGCAGATCCCGGCGGGCCGCCCGGGTCAGCAGCGAGCCGCGCGGGGCCAGCGCCGGCACGGGCTTGCGGCCGTACATCAGCCAGGCGATGCCGACGCCGATGAGCAGCACCACGATCGTCGAGGCGGTGACCGTGGTGGCGCTGACCGGGGAGTGGCCGTGGGCGAACGAGGTGACCGGCTCCAGCCACTTCACGAAGGCCTCGTTGACGCTGAACAGCCCGCCCGCGAACACCGATCCGATGGCCAGCACGATCATCGGGAGCGTCATGACCTTCGGCGACTCGTGCGGATGCACCTCGCCGGCGTCCCAGCGCTTCTCCCCGAAGAACGTCATCAGCATCACCCGCGTCATGTAGAACGCGGTGATCGCCGCGCCCAGCAGGGCCGCGCCGCCGAGGATCCAGCCCTCGGTGCCGCCCTTGGCGAACGCCGCCTCGATGATCTTGTCCTTGGAGAAGAAGCCGGACAGACCGGGGAAGCCGATGATCGCCAGATAGCCGAGTCCGAAGGTGACGAAGGTGACCGGCATGTACTTCCGCAGACCGCCGTAACGGCGCATGTCCACCTCGTCGTTCATCCCGTGCATCACGGAACCGGCGCCGAGGAAGAGGCCCGCCTTGAAGAAGCCGTGGGTGACCAGATGCATGATCGCGAAGGCGTAGCCGATCGGGCCGAGGCCGGCGGCCAGGATCATGTAGCCGATCTGCGACATCGTCGAACCGGCCAGCGCCTTCTTGATGTCGTCCTTGGCGCAACCGACGATCGCACCGAAGAGGAGCGTGACCGCACCGACCACGACGACCGCCAGCTGGGCGGTCGGGGCGGCATTGAAGATCGCCCCGGAGCGGGTGATCAGATACACCCCGGCGGTGACCATCGTGGCGGCGTGGATCAGGGCCGAGACCGGGGTCGGGCCCTCCATCGCGTCACCGAGCCAGGACTGGAGCGGTACCTGCGCCGATTTACCGCAGGCGGCCAGCAGCAGCATCAGCCCGAGGGCGGTCAGCTTGCCCTCGGAGGTGTCGCCGGTGGCGGCGAGCACCGGGCCGAAGGCGAAGGTCCCGAACGTCGTGAACATCAGCATGATCGCGATGGACAGGCCCATATCGCCGACGCGGTTGACCAGGAACGCCTTCTTGGCGGCGGTGGCCGCGCTCGGCTTGTGCTGCCAGAACCCGATGAGCAGGTACGAGGCGAGGCCGACGCCCTCCCAGCCGACGTACAGCAGAAGGTAGTTGTCGGCGAGGACGAGCAGCAGCATCGCCGCGAGGAAGAGATTGAGGTAGCCGAAGAAGCGGCGGCGCCGCTCGTCGTGCTCCATATAGCCGATCGAATAGATGTGGATCAGCGAGCCGACACCGGTGATCAGCAGGACGAACGTCATGGACAGCTGGTCCAGCTGGAACGCGACGTCGGCCTGGAAGCCGCCGACCGGAATCCAGCTGAACAGATGCTGATGCAGCGCACGGTCCTCGGCGCCCCTGCCGAGCATGTCGGCGAAGAGCACCACCCCGATGGCGAACGACGCCACCGAGAACAGCGTGCCGATCAAGTGGCCGGTACGGTCGAGGCGGGTGCCGCCGCACAGCAGCAGGGCCGCACCGACCAGCGGTGCCGCGACAAGCAGCGCGATCAAGTTCTCCACTTTGTGCGACCCCTTACAGCTTCATCAGGCTGGCGTCGTCGACCGAGGCCGTATGACGGGTGCGGAAGATCGACACGATGATCGCCAGACCGACCACGACCTCGGCCGCGGCGACGACCATCGTGAAGAAGGCGATGATCTGGCCGTCCAGATTCCCGTGCATCCGCGAGAAGGTGACGAAGGCGAGATTGCAGGCGTTGAGCATCAGCTCGATGCACATGAACACCACGATGGCGTTCCGCCTGATCAGTACGCCGGCCGCGCCGATCGTGAACAACAGGGCGGCGAGATAGAGGTAGTAGACCGGGCTCATTTCTTGGCCCCCTCCTTGTGCTCCGTCGACGGCGCGCCACCGGACGACGACGGGCCGGGCTCGTCCTCGGAGCCCCGGCCCAGCCAGTCCTCGGAGCGCCGCTCCAGCGCCTTCAGTTCGGCGAGCGAGGCTCCGGAGACATCGCGGATCTGACCGCGCCCCCGCAGCGTCGGGTTGACGCTGAGCTCGGACACCGTGCCGTCGGGCAGCAGCCCCGGGATGTCGACGGCGTTGTGCCGGGCGTAGACGCCGGGGGCGGGCAGCGGCGGTACCTGCTTGCCCTCGCGGATCCGGGCCTCGGACTGCTCACGCTGCGTCTTGGCGCGCTCCGTGCGCTCCCGGTGGGTGAGCACCATCGCGCCGACCGCCGCCGTGATCAGCAGCGCGCCGGTGGCCTCGAAGGCGAAGACGTACTTGGTGAAGATGAGCGCCGCCAGGCCCTGCACATTGCCGCCCGCGTTGGCCTCGCCCAGCCCGTTGAACGACTTCAGCGAGGCGTTGCCGATACCGGCGATCAGCAGGATGCCGAAGCCGAGGCCCGCCGCGGCGGCGAGCCGGCGCTGCCCCTTGAGCGTCTCCTTGAGGGAGTCCGCTGCGGTGACACCGACGAGCATGACGACGAACAGGAACAGCATCATGATCGCGCCCGTGTAGACGACGATCTGGACGACGCCGAGGAAGTAGGCGCCGTTGGCGAGGTAGAAGACCGCCAGGACGATCATGGTCCCGGCGAGCGAGAGCGCGCTGTGCACGGCGCGCTTCATCAGGATCGTGCACAGCGCGCCGATGACGGCGACACTGCCCAGGATCCAGAACTGCACGGCCTCCCCCGTGGAGGTCATGGAGGCCGCGGCGGCGAGGCCGGTCATGCGTGCGCCCCCTTCGCCTGCGGGTTGTCGTCGGCCTTCTCCCCCTTGGAGGTGGCGACCTGACGGACGGTCCCCGGCGCGGCCTCGGTCACCAGGCCCTGGTAGTAGTCCTTCTCCGTCATACCGGGGTAGATCGCGTGCGGGCTGTCGACCATGGTCTCCTCCAGGCCCGCGAGCAGCTCTTCCTTGGTGTAGATGAGCGATTCCCGGGAACTGTCGGCGAGTTCGTACTCATTGGTCATGGTCAGTGCGCGGGTCGGGCAGGCCTCCACGCACAGGCCGCACAGGATGCAGCGCAGATAGTTGATCTGGTAGACGCGGCCGTAGCGCTCGCCCGGGGAGTAGCGCTCCTCGTCGGTGTTGTCCGCGCCCTCGACATAGATCGCGTCCGCCGGGCAGGCCCAGGCGCACAGCTCGCAGCCGATGCACTTCTCCAGCCCGTCCGGATGGCGGTTGAGCTGGTGGCGGCCGTGGAAACGCGGCGCGGTCGGCTTCTTCTCCTCCGGATACTGCTCGGTCAGCCGCTTCTTGAACATGGCCTTGAAGGTCACGCCGAAGCCGGCCACGGGGTTCTGGAACTCAGGCACCGTCGCCCCCCTTTCCGTCGTTTCCGATTTCGTCACTGACAGTGTCCGCCCCGCCACTGACAATCAGCTCCCGCTCCCGGCGCGGCCTGCGGCGCGGCACCGGCGGCAGGCTCTGTCCGGGCAGCGGCGGCACGGGGAAGCCGCCCGCCATCGGGTCGAAGGCCCCGTCGCCGTCCGTCTCCTCCGCCACCTCGGCGCGCCGGAAGAAGTCCACGAGCAGGGAGATCAACAGCAGCAGGACCGCGCCGCCGGCGACGTACAGCACGATCTGGGAGAAGTCGTAGCCCTCGTTCTTCAGCGCCCGGACGGTGGCGACCAGCATCAGCCAGACCAGCGAGACCGGGATGAGGACCTTCCAGCCCAGCTTCATGAACTGGTCGTAGCGCACCCGCGGAAGGGTGCCGCGCAGCCAGATGAAGAAGAACAGCAGCAGTTGCACCTTGAGGGTGAACCAGAGCAGCGGCCACCAGCCGTGGTTGGCGCCTTCCCAGAAGGTGGAGATCGGCCAGGGTGCCCGCCAGCCGCCCAGGAAGAGGGTGATCGCGACGGCCGAGACGGTCACCATGTTGATGTACTCGGCGAGCATGAACATCGCGAACTTGATGGACGAGTACTCGGTGTTGAAGCCGCCGACGAGGTCGCCCTCGGACTCCGGCATGTCGAACGGCGCGCGGTTGGTCTCCCCCACCATCGCGACGATGTAGATGATGAACGACACCGGCAGCAGCAGGATGTACCACCGGTTCTGCTGCGACTCCACGATGGTCGACGTCGACATCGACCCGGAGTAGAGGAACACCGCCGCGAACGACATCCCCATCGCGATCTCGTACGAGATCATCTGCGCGCACGAGCGCAGGCCGCCGAGCAGCGGATACGTCGAGCCGGAGGACCAGCCCGCCAGCACGATGCCGTAGATGCCGACCGAGGCCGTGGCCAGGATGTAGAGGATGCCGATCGGCAGGTCCGTCAGCTGCATCGGGGTACGGACCCCGAAGATCGAGACCTCGTTGCCCGCGGGCCCGAAGGGGATCACCGCGATCGCCATGAAGGCCGGGATGGCCGCCACGACCGGCGCGAGGAGATAGACCACCTTGTCGGCCCGCTTGACGACCAGGTCCTCCTTCAGCATCAGCTTGATGCCGTCGGCCAGGGACTGGAGCATCCCCCAGGGACCGTGCCGGTTGGGGCCGATACGCAGCTGCATCCAGGCGACGACCTTGCGCTCCCAGACGATCGAGAACAGCACCGTCAGCATCAGGAACGCGAAGCAGAAGACCGCCTTGATGACGACGAGCCACCACGGGTCGTGGCCGAACATCGACAGGTCTTCCTGGGCCAGCGCGCTGCCGGCGGCGGCGAGTTGATCAAGCTGCTGCATCATGCGTCCACCTCCTCGGCCGGCTCCGGGGTGCCCGGGGCGGCGGAGATCTTCACCAGGTCACCGGGGCGGGCCCCGGTATCGGCGGCGACCCCACCGCCCGTGGAGTTGAGCGGCAGCCACACCACCCGGTCGGGCATCGGCGTGACCTGGAGCGGCAGCCGGACCGCGCCGGCCGGGCCGGTGACCGCCAGCAGATCCCCGTCCTTGACCCCGGTCTCCTGCGCGGTGGTCTCCGACAGCCGCGCGACCGCGGCGTGCCGGGTGCCGGCCAGCGCCGGGTCGCCTTCCTGGAGCCGCCCCTGGTCCAGCAGGAGCCGGTGGCCGGCGAGGACAGCCTCCCCGCTGTCGGGCCGGGGCAGCGGGCGCCCGGTCTCCGCGGGCTCGCCCGCGTACGGGCCGTCCCAGCCGCCGAGCCGGTCCAGTTCGCGGCGTACGGCACGGATGTCCGGCAGCGCCAGATGAACGTCGAGGGCGTCGGCGAGCATGTGCAGCACCCGCGAGTCCGGCAGCAGATGCCGGCGGGTCATCTGGTCCGGTTTGAGCGCGGCCTCGAACAGCCGCGCCCGGCCCTCCCAGTTGAGGAAGGTGCCGGACTTCTCCACCACGGCCGCCACCGGGAAGACCACATCCGCCCGCTCGGTGACCTGCGAGGGCCGCAGCTCCAGGCTGACCAGGAAGCCGACCTGGTCCAGCGCGGCCAGCGCGCGGGCCGGGTCCGGCAGGTCGGCGACCTCGACGCCCGCCACCAGCAGCGCACTGAGCTCGCCGGTCGCCGCGGCCTCGATGATCTGGCCGGTGTCCCGGCCGTGCCGCTGCGGCAGTGCGGCCACGCCCCAGGCCGCGGCGACCTCGTCGCGGGCCCGCGGATCGGTGGCCGGCCGGCCGCCCGGCAGCAGCCCGGGCAGCGCCCCCGCCTCGACGGCGCCGCGCTCACCGGCCCGCCGCGGAATCCACACCAGGCGGGCCCCGGTGGCCGACGCCAGGCGGAGCGCGGCGGTCAGCGCGCCGGGCGCCGCCGCCAGCCGCTCACCGACGACGATCACCGAACCCTCGGCCCGCAGCGCCTCGGCCGCGGCACGGCCCTCGCCCTCCAGGCCGACCCCGCCGGCGAGCGCGTCCAGCCATTCGGTCTCGGTCCCGGGCGCGGCCGGCAGCAGCGTGCCGCCTGCCTTGATCAGCCCGCGCGAGGCGTAGGCGGCCAGCCCGTAGGTGCGCTGTCCGCTCCTGCGGTGCGCCTTGCGCAGCCGCAGGAAGACGCCAGGGGCCTCCTCCTCGGCCTCGATACCGGCCAGCAGCACGGCCGGTGCCTTCTCCAGCGCGGTGTAGGTGACGCCCCCGCCGTCCAGGTCACGGCCGCGGCCGGCGACCCGGGACGCCAGGAAGTCGGCCTCCTCGGCGCTGTGCACCCGGGCCCGGAAATCGATGTCGTTGGTGCCCAGCGCGATCCGGGCGAATTTGGCGTAGGCGTAGGCGTCCTCGACGGTCAGCCGGCCGCCGGTCAGGACGCCGGTGCGCCCCTTGGCGGCGGCCAGCCCGCGGGCCGCCGCCTCCAGGGCCGCCGGCCAGCTCGCCGGCTCCAGTGCGCCGGACTCCGGGTCGCGCACGAGGGGGTGTTCCAGCCGGTCGCGCTGCTGTGCGTACCGGAAGGCGAACCGCCCCTTGTCGCAGATCCACTCCTCGTTGACCTCGGGGTCGTCGGCCGCCAGCCGCCGCATGACCTTGCCGCGCCGGTGGTCCGTACGGGTCGCGCAGCCGCCCGCGCAGTGCTCGCACACCGACGGCGAGGAGACCAGGTCGAAGGGGCGGGAGCGGAAGCGGTACGCGGCGGAGGTGAGCGCGCCGACCGGGCAGATCTGGATGGTGTTGCCGGAGAAGTACGACTGGAAGGGGTCGCCCTCTCCGGTGCCGACCTGCTGGAGGGCGCCGCGCTCGACGAGTTCGATCATCGGGTCGCCGGCGATCTGGTTGCTGAAGCGGGTGCAGCGCGCACACAGCACACACCGTTCACGGTCCAGCAGCACCTGCGTGGAGATCGGCACCGGCTTCTCGAACGTGCGCTTCTTGCCCTCGAAGCGCGACTCCGGGTCGCCGACCTGCATCGCCTGGTTCTGGAGCGGGCACTCGCCGCCCTTGTCGCAGACCGGGCAGTCCAGCGGGTGGTTGATCAGCAGCAGCTCCATCACCCCGCGCTGGGCCTTCTCGGCCACCGGGGAGGTCAGCTGCGACTTGACCACCATGCCGTCGGTGCAGGTGATGGTGCAGGAGGCCATCGGCTTGCGCTGGCCCTCGACCTCCACGATGCACTGCCGGCAGGCGCCCGCCGGGTCCAGCAGCGGGTGGTCGCAGAAGCGCGGGATCTCGATGCCGAGGAGTTCGGCGGCGCGGATGACCAGCGTCCCCTTGGGGACGGAGATCTCGATGCCGTCGATCGTCAGGGTGACGAGGTCCTCCGGCGGAATCGCTGCCTCGCCGCCCCCCGAGGGACGGGCGGCGGAGCCGCTGTCCGACCCCGTGGTCGTGACGGTCATGCCTTCACCCCCAGGTGAGCGTCGTTGTCGGCCCAGAGGGTCGACCTGGCCGGGTCGAAGGGGCAGCCCCTGCCGTTGAGGTGCTGCTCGTACTCCTCGCGGAAGTACTTGAGCGAGGAGAAGATCGGCGAGGCGGCGCCGTCGCCGAGGGCGCAGAACGACTTGCCGTTGATGTTGTCGGCGATGTCGTCGATCTTGTCGAGGTCGCCCGGCCGCCCCTTGCCCGCCTCGATGTCGCGCAGCAACTGCACCAGCCAGTACGTCCCTTCACGGCAGGGCGTGCACTTGCCGCAGGACTCGTGCGCGTAGAACTCGGTCCAGCGGGTGACCGCCCGGACCACACAGGTGGTCTCGTCGAAGCACTGGAGCGCCTTGGTGCCGAGCATCGAGCCGGCCGCGCCGACGCCCTCGTAGTCGAGCGGGACATCGAGGTGTTCGTCGGTGAACATCGGCGTCGACGAGCCGCCCGGCGTCCAGAACTTCAGCCGGTGGCCGCGGCGCATCCCGCCGCTCATGTCCAGCAGCTGGCGCAGGGTGATGCCCAACGGGGCCTCGTACTGGCCGGGGTTGGCCACATGGCCGCTGAGCGAGTAGAGCGTGAAGCCCGGGGACTTCTCGCTGCCCATCGACCGGAACCAGTCCTTGCCCCGGTTCATGATCGCGGGAACCGAGGCGATGGACTCGACGTTGTTCACGACAGTGGGGCAGGCGTACAGGCCCGCCACCGCCGGGAAGGGAGGACGCAGCCGGGGCTGTCCGCGACGGCCCTCCAGCGAGTCGAGCAGCGCGGTCTCCTCACCGCAGATGTACGCGCCCGCGCCCGCGTGCACGATCACGTCCAGGTCGAGCCCCGAGCCCAGGATGTTCTTCCCGAGGAAGCCCGCCGCATAGGCCTCGCGCACCGCCTCGTGCAGCCGCCGCAGGACGGGCACGACCTCGCCGCGCAGATAGATGAAGGCGTGGTTCGACCGGATCGCATGGCAGGCGATCACGATGCCCTCGATGAGGGAGTGCGGGTTCGCGAAGAGCAGCGGGATGTCCTTGCAGGTCCCGGGCTCGGACTCATCGGCGTTGACCACGAGATAGTGCGGTTTGCCGTCGCCCTGCGGGATGAACTGCCACTTCATCCCGGTCGGGAAGCCCGCGCCGCCGCGGCCGCGCAGCCCGGAGTCCTTGATGTAGGCGATGACGTCGTCCGGGGGCATCGCCAGTGCCTTGCGCAGTCCCTCGTAGCCCTCGTGCCGGCGGTAGGTCTCCAGCGTCCAGGACGCGGACTGGTCCCAGAAGGCGGACAGGACGGGCGTCAGAAGCTTCTCGGGGTGGTCCCCGCCGGTCTCGCGCCGGGAGGCACCGCCGTGTTCGGCTGCCACTGTCATCACTCCCCCTCCTCTGCTGTGGGACCGGCCGGATGCTGATCATCCGAGGCCGAGGTCTGCTGCGGTGCGTCGTGGGAGCTGGGGTGGCCCGAGGGCGCCTCCTCGGCGGGGTGGCCGGACGGGGGCTCACCGGCGGTCGGGCCGTCGGCCGTGGTCCGCGGGGAGACGACATGGTCGGCGCCGCGGCCGGGAGCGGCCTCGCCCTTGGCCAGCCGCAGCCCGATCAGCGAGGCGGGGCCGGCGCCACCGGTGGCCTCGACGGCGCCCGGCCGCTCGTCCGGGAAGCCGGCGAGCATCCGCGCCGTCTCCTTGAACGTGCACAGCGGCGCACCGCGGGTGGGCTCGACGGTCCGGCCGGCCCGCAGGTCGTCGACCAGCTGCCGGGCGCTCTCCGGCGTCTGGTTGTCGAAGAACTCCCAGTTGACCATCACGACCGGGGCGAAGTCGCAGGCCGCGTTGCACTCGATGTGTTCGAGGGTGACCGCGCCGTCCCCGGTGGTCTCGCCGTTGCCGACGCCGAGGTGCTCCTTGAGCTCCTCGAAGATGGCGTCGCCGCCCATCACCGCGCACAGCGTGTTGGTGCAGACCCCGACCTGGTAGTCCCCGCTGCGCTTGCGGCGGTACATGGAGTAGAAGGTCGAGACGGCGGTGACCTCGGCGGTGGTGAGGTCGAGCATCTCGGCGCAGAAGCGGATGCCGGTGCGGGTGACATGCCCTTCCTCGGCCTGTACGAGGTGCAGCAGCGGCAGCAGCGCCGACCGCGAGCCGGGGTAGCGGGCGATCACCTCCTTGGCGTCCGTCTCCAGCCGGGCCCGTACGTCCGCCGGGTAATCGGGGGCGGGGAGCGCGGGCATCCCCAGCTGCACGTCCTGGTTTGCCGGAGTGGCGTTCACCGGTCGACGCCTCCCATCACGGGGTCGATGGACGCGACGGCGACGATGACGTCGGCGACCTGGCCGCCTTCGCACATCGCCGCCATGGCCTGAAGGTTGGCGAAGGACGGGTCGCGGAAGTGCACCCGGTAGGGGCGGGTGCCGCCGTCGCTGACCGCGTGCACGCCCAGCTCGCCCTTGGGTGACTCGACGGCCGCGTAGGTCTGGCCCGGCGGGACCCGGAAGCCCTCGGTCACCAGCTTGAAGTGGTGGATCAGGGCCTCCATCGAGGTGCCCATGATCTTCTTGATGTGGTCGAGGGAGTTGCCCAGACCGTCCGGGCCGAGGGCCAGTTGGGCGGGCCAGGCGATCTTCTTGTCCGCGACCATCACCGGGCCGGGCGCCAGCCGGTCCAGGCACTGCTCGACGATCCGCAGCGACTGGCGCATCTCCTCCAGCCGGATCAGGAACCGGCCGTAGGAGTCGCAGGTGTCGGCGGTCGGCACCTCGAAGTCGTAGTCCTCGTAGCCGCAGTACGGCCGGGTCTTGCGCAGATCGTGCGGCAGTCCCGCGGCGCGCACGATGGGCCCGGTGGCGCCGGTGGCCATACAGCCGGCCAGGTCGAGATAGCCGATGCCTTCCATCCGGCCCTTGAAGACGGGGTTGCCGGTGGCGAGCTTGTCGTACTCGCCGATGTTCTTCCGCATCTTCTTGACGAACTCACGCACCTGGTCGACCGCGCCCGGCGGCAGGTCCTGGGCGAGGCCGCCGGGCCGGATGTAGGCGTGGTTCATCCGCAGGCCGGTGATCAGCTCGTAGAGGTCGAGGATGAGCTCACGGTCGCGGAAGCCGTAGATCATGATCGTGGTGGCGCCCAGTTCCATCCCGCCGGTGGCGATGGCCACGAGGTGGGAGGACATCCGGTTGAGCTCCATCAGCAGCACGCGGATGACCGAGGCCCGGTCGGGGACCTGGTCGGTGATGCCCAGCAGCTTCTCCACGGCCAGGCAGTAGGCCGTCTCGTTGAAGAAGGGCGTCAGGTAGTCCATCCGCGTCACGAAGGTGGTGCCCTGCGTCCAGGTCCGGAATTCGAGGTTCTTCTCGATGCCGGTGTGCAGATAGCCGATCCCGCAGCGGGCCTCGGTGACGGTCTCGCCGTCGATCTCCAGGATCAGCCGGAGCACCCCGTGGGTGGAGGGGTGCTGCGGCCCCATGTTGACGATGATCCGCTCGTCGTCGGCCTTCACCGCGGCCGCGGCGATCTCGTCCCAGTCGCCACCGGAGACGTTGTAGACGGTCCCCTCGGTGGTCTCGCGGCCCAGGGACTCCTGGGTGTCGAAGTCGCTGGACGTGCGGTGGCCGGACGAGGAGTGGGAGTGCGGTGCAGTAGTCATCAGCTGTACGACCTCCGCTGGTCGGGAGCCGGAATCTGGGCGCCCTTGTACTCGACGGGGATGCCGCCGAGCGGGTAGTCCTTGCGCTGCGGGAAGCCCTGCCAGTCGTCCGGCATCATGATCCGGGTCAGCGCCGGGTGGCCGTCGAAGACGATTCCGAAGAAGTCGTAGGTCTCCCGCTCGTGCCAGTCGTTGGTCGGATAGACCTCCACGAGCGAGGGCACATGCGGGTCGGCGTCCGGGGCGGAGACCTCCAGCCGGATCAGCCGGTTGTGGGTGATGGAGCGCAGGTGGTAGACGGCGTGCAGCTCGCGGCCCTTGTCGCCGGGGAAGTGCACTCCGCTCACCCCCGTGCACAGCTCGAAGCGCAGCGCCGGGTCGTCCCGCAGGATCCGGGCGACGGTCGGCAGCTGGCCGCGTTCGATGTGGAAGGTCAGCTCGTCGCGGTCCACGACGGTCTTCTCGATGACGTTCTCGGGGACCAGCCCCTGCTCGTCGAGGGCGCCCTCCAGCTCATCGGCGATCTCGTCGAACTCCCCGTAGCCCCCACCCCTGCCGCGCGGTCCGCCGTACGGCCGCTGGGCCGCGCCGGGCAGCCGGACCGTGCGGACGAGGCCGCCGTAGCCGGTGGTGTCCCCGCCGTTGTTGGCCCCGAACATGCCGCGGCGGGTGGCGATCGCCTCGCCGGTGTCCTCGCGCTGCGCGGGCACCGCCTCGTCCGGGCCCCCGGGCTCGGGACGCTCGGGGTTCTTCTGCTCACTCACCGCAGCAGCCCCTTCATCTCGATCAGCGGCAGTGCCTTGAGTGCCGCTTCCTCCGCCTCACGGGCGGCCTGCTCCTGATGGACCCCGAGCTTGGTGTCCTGGATCTTCTGGTGGAGCTTGAGAATGGCGTCCATCAGCATCTCGGGACGCGGCGGGCAACCCGGCAAATAAATGTCAACGGGCACGATGTGGTCGACGCCCTGCACAATCGCATAGTTATTGAACATTCCGCCCGACGAGGCGCAAACCCCCATGGAAATCACCCACTTCGGGTTCGGCATCTGGTCATAGACCTGCCGCAGCACGGGCGCCATCTTCTGGCTGACCCGGCCGGCCACGATCATCAGATCCGCCTGCCGCGGCGAGCCGCGGAAGACCTCCATGCCGAAGCGGGCGAGGTCGTAGCGCCCGGCGCCGGTGGTCATCATCTCGATGGCGCAGCAGGCCAGCCCGAAGGTCGCAGGGAAGACCGAGGATTTACGCACCCAGCCCGCGGCCTGCTCGACAGTGGTCAGCAAAAAGCCGCTCGGCAGCTTCTCTTCAAGTCCCATGTGTGACCCCTAGTCCCATTCCAGGCCGCCACGACGCCAGACATAGGCGTAGGCGACGAAGACGGTGAGCGCGAAGAGGAGCATCTCGACGAGCCCGAAAAGCCCCAGGGCGTCGAAGGTGACGGCCCAGGGATAGAGGAAGACGATCTCGATGTCGAAGACGATGAAGAGCATCGCCGTCAGGTAGTACTTGATCGGGAAGCGACCACCGCCGGACGGCTGCGGCGTCGGCTCGATACCGCACTCGTAGGCCTCGAGCTTGGCCCGGTTGTAACGCCTGGGCCCGATGAGGGTGGCCATCACGACGGAGAAGATCGCAAAGCCTGCCCCGAGGGCTCCCAGTACGAGGATGGGCGCGTAAGCGTTCACCGTCCTCGCTCCCTTCAGTCGACGATGACTGGATGGCGGTCCGCCCGGGCCCTCCGGCTGCCCCATGGAGATCGTGCCTATGTGAGGCAGTTCACAAGCCCGAGCCGCCTGCATCTTATGCCCGCTCTCCTGTGATCTGCGACACGGGGGTGAACAACGCCTTTGTGATCTCCACCACCCGGCGAAGGATCATGAAGTCGGATGAGCGGTGATCTTCATACGCGAAGCGCGCGAGTGATCACGAGAGGTGACATTCTCTGGTGTTACCGCTGGTCAGCGCGGGGTTGCCACTATCAAGTGGTTGCCGCCGCAAGCAAATTGGCGCTGGACGCCGTCAACTGCTATACGCGGCAGGCGCCGTAGGTGCGGCCCGTTCGTGACCCGGTCGTGATCGTCGGTACGTGCTTCCGTTCACGAGCGACCGGCCGACGCCAGATCACGGGAACATAACGGACACTCAAGAGTGACCTATCCCACGCTATTTCCAGCACTAAGCGCTTGACGCCCGGGAAGCCTTGGCGTGGCGGATGCGGAAGTGGTAGGCGCCCGCCGAGCCCGCGTGGAGCAGCAAATGCCATGCGTAGGAACATGATCGCGAAATTCGGACATCCCGCCGCGGGGGCAGCCGGCGGACAAAAGTCCGTTTTGTTCGTCGCGTACGCGTCAAGTGTGGCGCACTGCACCTTTCTTGGCAGCAACCTGCGGTGCCTGATAGCCGTTATTGCCATGTCCCCGAACGCACTCATACCCAGCCACCGGAAGCCCCGTCGTCCTTCCGCGTCCTCGCGGGCGCTGCGGGCGGGCGTGACCGGTGGCTTCCTCACCCTCGCGGTGACCGGTGCCACCGTGCCGGCCAACGCCGCGGAAAAGCCCGTCTCCGAAACCCAGGAGATGCCGACGATCACGACGGCGCTGGCCACCAGCGCCGCCAGGAGCGCCGACACGGCCGAGCAGGTCGCGTTCAACTACGAGCGTCAGGCGCTCCAGGACAGCGCCTTCTCGCACGCGGCCAAGGCCGCGGAGAAGCACAAGGCCGAGGCCGTGAAGAAGGCCAAGGCCGCGGCGAAGAAGAAGGCCGAGGAAGCCCGTAAGGCCAAGGAGGCCGCCGAGGCCCGTGCCTCGCGCTCCTCCGACCGTTCGACCCTGTCCGCCCCGGCGTCGAACGCCACCGGCAGCTCCGCCACGCTCGTCGCCTTCCTCAAGGCGCAGCTCGGCAAGGCCTACGTGCTGGGCTCCAGCGGCCCCTCGTCGTACGACTGCTCCGGTCTGACGCAGGCCGCGTTCAACCAGATCGGCATCGACCTGCCGCGGGTGTCGCAGGACCAGTCCACCCAGGGCACCCAGGTCGGCCTGGACAACCTCCAGGTCGGCGACATCCTGTACTGGGGCAGCGCGGGCAGCGCCTACCACGTCGGCGTCTACGTCGGCGGCGGCAAGTTCATCGGCGCCCAGAACCCGAGCACCGGCATCGTCGAGCGCCCGCTCGACTACGACATGCCGACCGGCGCGGTGCGCGTCCTCTAAGACCGCCGCGCACGCGAACACGCACAAGGACCGTCCCTCCCGCCGCTCGGGAGGGACGGTCCTTTTGCCACGGCGCGCCCCGCGCACCGGTGGGTGCACGGGGCGGCCTTCGGCCCGTGCCGCCGAGAACAGGACCGGGCCCCGGGAGCGCGGGCTCAGCCGTGGGCCCGCCGGACGCACCGACGGGCCGCCAGGGGCGTTCGACGGGGCCGTCACGGGCCGCCCCGCCGGGCGGGAGATACCAGCCCGCGTCGCGGCCGGCTGCCTGGTGGTCGCGTTGAGCTGGTTGAACAGGTTGGTGATGCCGAGAATCCGTCGTCACCGCACTGACGGATCCCGGCCGGAGAGTGTGACCGCGGCACCGGGAAATCTTTCCGGGCGCCGCGGGAGCACGGACCGGGCCGGCCCCGGACCTCCCGTCCGGTGGCCGGCCCCCGAGTCAGGCCTTCGGGGCGACCTTGCTCAGCCCGTTGATGATGCGGTCCATCGCGTCGCCGCCCGTGGGGTCGGTGAGGTTGGCGAGCATCTTGAGGGTGAAGCGCATCAGCAGCGGGTGGGTCAGTCCGCGCTGGGTGGCGATCTTCATGACCTTGGGGTTGCCGATGAGCTTCACGAAGGCGCGGCCCAGCGAGTAGTAGCCGCCGTAGGTGTCCTTGAGGATCTTCGGGTAGCGCGCCAGGGCCAGTTCGCGCTGCGCGTACGTGGCACGGGCGTGCGCCTGCACGATGACCTCGGCGGCGATCGCACCGGATTCCATCGCGTAGGCGATGCCCTCACCGTTGAACGGGTTGACCAGCCCGCCCGCGTCACCGACCAGCAGCAGGCCCCTGGTGTAGTGCGGCTGGCGGTTGAAGGCCATGGGGAGCGCGGCGCCGCGGATCGGGCCGGTCATGTTCTCCGGCGTGTAGCCCCAGTCGGCGGGCATCGAGGCGCACCACGCCTTGAGGATCTCCCGCCAGTCCAGCTCCTTGAACGCGGAGCTGGAGTTGAGGATGCCGAGGCCGACGTTGCTCGTCCCGTCGCCCATGCCGAAGATCCAGCCGTAGCCGGGCAGCAGCCGGTCCTGGGCGCCGCGGCGGTCCCACAGCTCCAGCCAGGACTCCAGGTAGTCGTCGTCATGGCGGGGCGAGGTGAAGTACGTACGGACGGCCACGCCCATGGGGCGGTCCTCGCGCCGGTGCAGGCCCATGGCCAGCGAGAGCCGGGTGGAGTTGCCGTCGGCGGCGACGACGAGCGGGGCGTGGAAGGTGACCGGGGTCTTCTCCTCGCCGAGCTTGGCGTGCACACCGGTGATGTGGCCGGTCAGCTCGTGGACGATCGGCGCGCCCACGTTGCAGCGCTCGTACAGCCGCGCCCCGGCCTTCTGCGCCTGCCGGGCCAGCTGCTCGTCGAAGTCGTCGCGCTTACGGACCAGGCCGTAGTCCGGGTACGAGGCCAGCTCCGGCCAGTCGAGCTGGAGCCGGGAGCCGCCGCCGATGATCCGCAGGCCCTTGTTGCGCAGCCAGCCCGCCTCCTCGGAGATGTCGATGCCCATCGCGACCAGCTGCTTGGTGGCGCGCGGGGTGAGCCCGTCGCCGCAGACCTTCTCGCGCGGGAACGCGGTCTTCTCCAGAAGGAGCACATCCAGACCGGACTTGGCGAGGTGATAGGCGGTGGCCGAGCCGGCCGGCCCGGCACCGACGACGATCACATCCGCGCTGTGCTCCGATCGGGCGGGGGTCACGGAATCGGTCACGGACGCGGACTCGGTCACGGCGCTGTCTCCCGGAAGTCGATATCTGGATATCTGGGTGCCGACCGGCACTGGGCATGTGCAGTCTATGGGGGCCTTGGTGATCAGAACCTGAAGGGTTGTCCCCCATGAAGTCTGTGCACACACCACTCCCCTCGGTCGAACTGCGGGTGCCCACCGACGAGGACGCGAGGCACTGGCACCGGGCCTTCAGCCACCCGGACGTGATGGAGTTCCGCGGTGGCGTCCCCGCCGAACTCTCGGAGTACGACGAGCTCACCGCCCGACAGCGCCGGCACCACGCCGAGCTGGGCTTCTGCCTGTACACCCTGGTGGACCCGGCGGACGGCGCGGTCATCGGCTTCACCGGCGCCCAGCCCTGGCCGCACGACTGGGGACCGGTGGGCGAGATCGAGATCGGCTGGCGCCTCGGCCGCGCGTACTGGGGCAAGGGCTACGCCACCACGGCGGCGCAGGCGGCGCTGGAGTCCGTACGGGCGGCCGGGGTCCGGCATGTGGTGGCGATGGTGGCCGCCGCCAACGAGCGGTCGCTCGCGGTGACCCGGCGGCTGGGGATGCGCCGGGCGGAGACGGTGATCACGCCCAACGGGCAGCGTACGGCGTACTGCCACCGGCTGGATCTGTGACGCTGGATCCGTGAGTCCCCGGGACGAACGGGAAGGGGCGCTGCGGGAATTCCTCGGCAGCGCCCCTTCCACTCCTCGGCAGAGAGGGGCCCTGCCCACGGTGGGGAATGCGGCGCCGTCCTCAGCCCTCGGCCGGCCGGCGTCCCCGGTGCAGCGCCACGACGCCGCCGGTCAGATTGCGCCAGGCCACCTCGGTCCAGCCCACGCCCTGGAGCCGGGCGGCGAGTTCGGGCTGGTTGGGCCAGGTGCGGATGGACTCGGCGAGATAGACGTAGGCGTCCGGGTTGCTGCTGACCGCGCGGGCGACCGGCGGCAGCGCCCGCATCAGGTACTCGGTGTAGACCGTCCGGAACGGCGCCCAGGTCGGCTCGCTGAACTCGCAGATCACCACCCGGCCACCCGGCTTGGTGACCCGGTACAGCTCCGCCAGCGCGGCATCGGTGTCCTGGATGTTGCGCAGCCCGAAGGAGATGGTCACGGCGTCGAACACCGCGTCCGCGAACGGCAGCCGGGTACCGTCACCGGCCGTGAACGGCAGCCACGGGTGCCGCTTCTTGCCCTCCCGCAGCATGCCGACGGAGAAGTCGCACGGCACCACATACGCACCGGTCCTGGCGAACGGCAGTGAGGAGGTGCCGGTACCGGCCGCGAGGTCGAGCACCCGCTCGGCGGGCCGTGCGGCCACCGCACGCTCCACCTCCTTGCGCCACAGCCGCGCCTGCCCCAGGGAGAGCACGTCGTTGGTGAGGTCGTACCGCGCCGCCACGTCGTCGAACATCGCGGCGACTTCGTGCGGCTGCTTGTCCAGGGATGCTCGGGTCACCCGGCCATTGTCCACCGTGCCGGGGCCGGGGACCGCACCGGGCACGCCCCGGCACGCCCGCCGTCAGCGGCGGCGGTACACCAGACGGCCGGCGAGGACGGTGGCCAGACAGCTGCCGTCCTCGGCGAAGACCGCGAAATCGGCCGCGCCGCCCACGGTCAGCGCACGGGGGCGGCCGCCGGGCGGCTCCGCGAGCCCGGACCGCTGGACGGCCGTACGGACCGCGGGCCGGGTGAACGGCCCGGTCAGCGCCGTCGTCCCGGCGGCCAGCAGGCGCTGCAGGCCACGGCGGGCGCTGGCCCCCCAGCGGGTCTCGGTCATGTCGAGGGCGGCGAGCGCCTCGCCGGTGAGCGGCTCGCTGCCGAGCTCGTCGGCCTCGCGCGGATCGGGGTGGTAGGCGGACTCCAACAGCGCGGCGGCCGCGGGCTCGTACCGGCCCGGAGTCAGCACGCCGTCCCACTCCCGGACCCGCGCCCGGCCGCCGTAGGCCGCCGACAGCTCCTCGTACGGGCCGATGGCGGCGAGACGGGCGCCGTCGACGAGGACCGCGTACCCGGCCAGCGGCTCCCCGTCATGACCGGGCCGGACACCCCGGACCCGGTGAAGTGTCAGCATCCGCGGCTCAGTTGGCGTCGACCAGCTTCAGTTCCGGATGGGCGGTGCCGCCCTCGATCGCCGTCGACGACAGATGCGAGACGACCTTGTCGTCGACCGGGTCGTTGGCCGGGTCGTCGTGCACGAGCAGGTGCTCGTACGTCGTCGCGCGCTGCCCCGGGACCCGGCCCGCCTTGCGGATCAGGTCGATGATCTCCGTGCGGTTGGAGCGGTGCTTGGCGCCGGCCGAGGAGACCACGTTCTCCTCCAGCATGATCGAGCCGAGGTCGTCCGCGCCGTAGTGCAGCGACAGCTGACCGATCTCCTTACCGGTGGTCAGCCACGAGCCCTGGATGTGCGCGACATTGTCGAAGAAGAGCCGGCCGATGGCGATCATGCGCAGGTACTCGAAGAGGGTGGCCTGCGTCCGGCCCTTCAGGTGGTTGTTCTCCGGCTGGTAGGTGTACGGGATGAAGGCGCGGAAGCCGCCCGTACGGTCCTGGACGTCACGGATCATCCGCAGGTGCTCGATCCGCTCGGCGTTGGTCTCGCCGGTGCCCATCAGCATCGTGGAGGTCGACTCCACGCCCAGCTCATGGGCCGTCTCCATGATCTCCAGCCAGCGCTCGCCGGACTCCTTCAGCGGCGCGATGGCCTTACGGGGGCGCGCCGGCAGCAGCTCGGCACCGGCACCCGCGAAGGAGTCCAGGCCGGCGGCGTGGATGCGCTGGATGGCCTCCTCGACGGACACCTTGGAGATCCGGGCCATGTGCTCGACCTCGGAGGCGCCGAGGGAGTGGATGACCAGCTGCGGGAATGCCTTCTTGATGGCGGAGAAGTGCTCTTCGTAGTACTCGACGCCGTAGTCCGGGTGGTGGCCACCCTGGAACATGATCTGGGTGCCGCCCAGCTCGACGGTCTCCGCGCAGCGCCGCAGGATGTCGTCGAGGTCGCGGGTCCAGCCCTTGGCGGTGTCCTTGGGCGCGGCGTAGAAGGCGCAGAACTTGCAGGCCGTCACGCACACATTGGTGTAGTTGATGTTGCGTTCGATGATGTACGTCGCGATGTGCTCGGTGCCGGCGTAGCGGCGGCGGCGGACGGCGTCGGCGGCCTTGCCCAGCGCGTGCAGCGGAGCGGAGCGGTACAGGTCGAGCGCTTCCTCCGGCGTGATGCGGCCGCCCTGCGCGGCGCGGTCGAGTACGGACTGGAGGTCGGCGTTCTCGGTCACCGGGGCGTCCCTTTCGCAGGCGGGCATCACGAACTGAACCAGCGTACGTCAGGGGTACGACAGCCCCGCCGCCCGGCCGGGCGGCCACCCGCGGCGCACCCCGGAAGGAGGCCACGGCCGGGCTCAGGAGTACCGGACGTACCCCTTCGCCCCGGCAGTGGGTGCCGCGCCGCGCCGCCGCTCGCTAACGGGCGGCCGCCGGCTCCAGCAGCTCCACCGTCACATCCGCCGGGAACCCGGTCGTCGGCCCGACCCGCCGGGCGAATTCCGCGACACCCTTGAGCTGCGCGGGCCCGAAGCGGAAGTCCAGCGTGGTGAAGTAGCGCTCCAGCACCGGTTCGTCGAAGGTCTCCCAGCGGGCCGCCTGCTCGGCGACCTTGGCGACCTCCTCCAGCGACAGATCACGCGAGGCGAGAAACGCCTCGTGCACCTTCTGCACCACGGCCGGCTCGCGCTCCAGGTACTCGCGCCGGGTCGCCCAGACGGCGAAGACGAACGGCAGACCCGTCCAGTCCTTCCACATCTGGCCGAGGTCGTGCACCTCCAGGCCCAGCCGCGGCCCGTCGTGCAGATTGGCGCGCAGCGCGGCATCGCCGATCAGCACCGCCGCGTCCGCCTCCTGCATCATCAGCCCCAGGTCCGGCGGGCAGGTGTAGTAGTCGGGCCGCACCCCGATCTTCTCGGCGAGCAGCAGCTGCGCCAGCCGTACGGACGTCCGCGAGGTCGATCCGAGCGCGACCCGGGCACCGTCCAGCTGGTCCAGCGGCTTCTGCGAGACGATCACGCAGGACATCACCGGGCCGTCACAGCCGACGGCGAGGTCGGGGAAGGCGACGAGGTCGTCGGCGGCCCGCAGGAATTCGACGAGCGTGATCGGCGCGATGTCGAGGTCCCCGCGGACCAGCTGCTCGCTGAGTTTCTCCGGCGTGTCCTTGCTGAGATCCAGATCGAGCAGGGTGCCCGTACGGGCCAGGCCCCAGTAAAGGGGCAGGCAGTTCAGGAACTGGATGTGGCCCACTCGCGGCCGGCTGCGACGGCGGCCGGCGTCGGCTCCCGCGGGTGCGTCTCCGAAGGTTGAATTGTCCACATGCGGAGGCTAGACCTGTCTCCCCAGGGGCAGCGCGGCGGGTCGCGGTATGGACGTTAGTGCGGTCGGTTAAACGTGATCTTTGGCTCTTCCGCCTCAGGAGCAGCACATGCTACGCTCAGCGCAAGTTGCAGTTTGGTTTCCCTTGCAGTACAGAGCCTGCGGAGCATGTGACCCCGCAGGCTCTTGTAGTTTCAGACTTCTTTGCAGGTTCTGGAGCAGGGCAACCCTTTGGCCCAAGGAGGGCTTATGGCTACCGGAACCGTCAAGTGGTTCAACGCTGAAAAGGGCTTCGGCTTCATCGCCCAGGACGGCGGCGGCCCGGATGTCTTCGTCCACTACTCGGCGATCAACGCCTCTGGCTTCCGCTCCCTGGAGGAGAACCAGCAGGTGAACTTCGACGTCACGCAGGGCCCGAAGGGTCCGCAGGCGGAGAACGTCACGCCGGTCTAAGTTGCCCGGCCCGGAATTTCTTCCAGGTCGCCCCTAAGCAGTACCCAAGGAGCCTCGCTCCGCCACTTCGGTGGCGAGCGGGGCTCCTGCCTTTTCGCCACCGACACGCGCACCGCCACGAATGGCGGACACATGAATTCTGGTCGTCCGGCGCATGACAGACCCGAATGCCACACGCATTAGGGAATTCTTCCGCCAATGACCGCGGATTCACAGGCCACCTCGACTCCCGGCCGGTCGAACCGCAGGGGAAGGAATACCCGGATTCCCCCCGCCGGGCGCGCCGCCCTCCCCGCGTCCCCGCGGCAGCGCCCGCCCCGTGCCCGCTCGGCCCACCGCATACATGGGGGCGCGCACCGCACCGACGCAACTCCGTACCGAAGCGATCACGGAAAGTGGTCACATCGGAACATGACCCGGCATACCGTGGGCAGAATGAGCGAGCACTTGCCCCCGCAGAAGCCCTGCCCCGACTGCGCCGGCAGAGGCACCGTGGACTGGGAGACGCCGACCGGCGACCGCGTCACCACGCAGTGCTCCGGTTGTGGCGGCACCGGAACCGTCCTGGCATAGAGGAGGCAGAGGCGACATGGCGGCCTCCAGCAGGCACGGTAAGCCGGTCGGCCTGGACGAGCAGGACGTCGGCACGCTGCCGTGCTCGACCTGCGGGATACGGTCGATGAAACTGCCCGGCCAGCAGGGCGGGTTGTGCATTCCCTGCTACGCCGACGAATGCGCGGTCGCCGGGCGGCGCGCGGCGACCGCCGGATCCTGGGTCGCCGCGAGTTTCGTGGGCGACCCGTGTCTGGCCTGCGGGTCGCGGTCCGTCGACGCCAACGGCTGGGCGTTCTGGTGCAACACCTGCGATATGCAGACGGCCGTGGCCCTGCCGCCACGCTGAGAAGACCCGGACAACTCGCCCCGGAACAGCCCCTTTGACCGACCCCTGGAGGTACGCCGCGCCGACGGCCACCGGTCCGCCCGGTGGAAGTCAGCCAGATGCCGTGGCACGGCATCGCACGTCAGACCCCGTGCCACCTCCCCCACAGAGGTGACACGGGGTTCCAGTTTGACGCGCCGAGGGCTTTTGCTCCAGACCGGGGGTCACCTGCTTTCGTAAAGGGCCGCTATGTCTTTGGCGAAATCGCGGGCCACGGCGGCCCGGCGGAGCTTCAGGGACGGGGTGAGGTGCCCGGTTTCCTCGCTGAAGTCCACCGGGAGGACCGCGAAGCGGCGGATGGATTCGGCGCGGGAGACCAGCTCGTTGGCGTCGTCGACGGCGCGCTGGATGTCGGCCAGCAGGCGCTCGTCGCGGACCAGGCGCTCGGGCGGCAGGTCCGTTTTCTTGTTCATCTGGCGCCAGTGCGCGAGCCCGTCCGGCTCCAGGGTGATCAGCGCGGTGATGTAGGGGCGGTTGTCGCCGATGACCATGCACTGGCCTACGAGAGGGTGTGACCGGAGGCGGTCCTCCAGAGGGGCCGGGGCGACGTTCTTGCCGCCCGTCGTCACGATGATCTCCTTCTTGCGTCCGGTGATCGTGAGGTAGCCGTCCGCATCGAGAGCCCCGAGGTCACCGGTCGCCAGCCAGCCCTGGTCGGTGACGGGGCGGGCCGCGCCGAGGTCCGCGTCCCAGTAGCCGGAGAACACGTGGTCGCCGTGGATCAGGATCTCGCCGTCGTCGGCGATGCGTACGGCCGTACCGGGGAGCGGCCAGCCGACCGTGCCGATACGGGGCCGGAGGGGCGGGGTGACGGTCGTGGCGGCGGTGGTCTCCGTCAGGCCGTAGCCCTCGAAGATCTCGATGCCGGCGCCGGTGTAGAACGCGGCGAGGCGGCGGCCGAGGGGTGAACCGCCGCAGAGGACGTGGCGCACCTTGCCGCCGAGGGCGGCCCGGATGCGGCGGTAGACGAGCGGATCGTAGAGCTTACGGGCGCCCTTGAGGGCCACGCCGGGGCCCGGGCCGGTCCCGTGCTCCTTGGCCTCGACGGCCTCGCCGTAGGAGCGCGCGACACGGACCGCGCGGTCGAAGGAGGCGGCCCGGCCCATCTTCTCCGCGGTGGCCCGTCCGGTGTTGAAAACCTTCTCCAGGACATACGGGATGGCCAGCAGGAACGTCGGCCGGAAGCCGGCCAGGTCGGCGAGCAGCTCGTCGGTCCGGATGCTGGGGGCGTGCCCGAGGCGGACGCGGGCGCGCAGACAGCCGACCGCGACCATACGGCCGAAGACATGGGAGAGCGGCAGGAAGAGGAGGGTGGCGGCGGGCTCCTCGCTGACCGACTTGAAGACCGGATGCAGCAGCTCGACGGCGTTGTCGGCCTCGGCGAAGAAGTTGGCGTGGGTGAGGGCACAGCCCTTGGGACGGCCGGTGGTGCCGGAGGTGTAGATGAGGGTGGCGAGGGCGTACGGGCCGGTGGCGGCGCGGCACCGGTCGACCGCCTCGTCCGGTATGTCGCGGCCCGCAGCGACGAGTTGGGGGACGGCGCCGGTGTTGAACTGCCACAGGTGGTCCAGGGCGGGGAGTTCAGCGCGGAGGCCGCTGATCAGACGGGCCTCGTCGACGCCCTCCACGACGCAGGCGCGGGCGCCGGAGTCGTGCAGGATCCACTGCGCCTGGTGGGCGGAGGACGTGGGGTAGAGGGGGACGGTGACCAGACCGGCCGCCCAGGCGGCGAAGTCGACGAGGGTCCACTCGTAGGTCGTACGGGCCATGATCGCGAGCCGGTCGCCGGGGCGGAGGCCGGACGCGAGCAGGCCCTTGGCGACAGCGCGTACCTCTGCGGCGAACTCCGCGGCAGTGATGTCGCGCCAGATGCCGCTGGGCTGCTTACGGGCGAGCACGACGTCGCCGGGGGCCTCCTCGGCGTTGGCGAAGGGAAGGTCCCCGAGCGACCCGCTGCGCACGGGCGGGGCCAGCGGAGGGACGTAGACCTCGCGGACCGTGCCGTCGACCAGGGTTTTCTGCGGCTCGGTGAGGGTGGGGGCGGGGGTGGACGCTGCACTTTCCTGGTGAGACACGAGCGGCTCCTCGTCATTCCTGTGCACGTTGCCGGTGGCTGGGCGCCGTTCGCCTACGGCTTGGGGGTGGTGGGTCGGAGGGGACGCCCGGTACCCCGTCCTCGGCGCGGGCGGCCCTGCTCCCAGAGGTAAGGCACCCCGGCGTTCGCTCCGGTCCTGCGGGCGGGGCACCGGACATCCCCTCCGACCTCCGTCTGTGCGCGGCCGTCCCGCCGTACCGATGACTGTTACGGCAGCCATGCAGCGGCACCCCTTGGCAGGCATCTGGCCCCCGGGCAGGTTGGGCGAGGGCTGAGAGGGGTGGTGACGGACGGTGCCACCGTCCGGCAGTCGGCAACGCTGGACGGTCGGAGGGGATGTACCGGGGCCCGCCCGCAGGACCGGAGCAAACGCCGGGGCAATCAATCCCATGGACCCGCGTCGCCCGGGCCGAGGACGGGTCCCGGTGCGTCCCCTCCGACCCCCGCGGCACCCACGCAACCCGCAACGGCGCCAGCCACCACGGCGCCGCACCAAACAACGTACGGCGCCAACACAGGGGCGCGGGGAACTGCGCGCCCAGCCACCACGGCGCCGCACCAAACAACGTACGGCGACCTAACGGCCGCGCGCCCAGCCACAACCCACCCGCAGCCAAAAACGAGACCCACCTGACCCGGAAGTAACCTTACTTCGAGGTAAAGCTATGCGAGGGCCGCGAGTTGGCCAATACCCCGGCACCAACTTCGTGCCGTCAATGACGAAGCCGCCCCGGCCCCGGAGGACCGGGAGCGGGGCGGCAGTCGGCGCGCGGGCCGGGTCAGCGCCCGGCGCAGGAGCGGCTCTCGTGGTCGACGAGACCGCCCGGCACCCAGCGCTCTCCGCCCATGAGCTGATTGAGGCCCATCCAGGCGAAGTTCATCATCGTGGCCGCGGTGTCCTTGGCCGGTGGATGCTCGGGGTCACCCGAATCCCCTTCGTCCGTACGGACATTGGCCCACTCGGCGAGTGACTCGGCCGCGCCGACCAGCGCGTGCGCGAGGCCGGCGACCTCCCGTTCGGCCAACTCGCCGACGCAGCCCGCCTCCTTTGCGGCTGCACCGAGCAATTCCGTGACGAACGCGACGATTTCCGCCCGCAGCGCGGCCACTTCGCGCGCGAACGGCTCACCGTGCGTCCGCGCCTGCTGGTGGAGTACGGCCCAGCCGTACGGATGCTCGGCGGTGTGCGCGAAGAAGCCCTTCAGGCCGCTGCACAGCTGCCGGTCGGCCGCCGCCCCCGGCTCGACGGCCGAGGTCACGGCCGCCACCAGCGCCGCCGACTCCCGCCGGATCACCGTGTTGAACAGGTCTTCCTTCGAATTCAGGTAGAGATAGACCAGCGGCTTGGAGACTCCGGCCAGTTCGGCGATCTCGTCCATCGAGGCCGCCCGGTATCCGCGCCGCGCGAAGGTCAGTACCGCCGCGTCCAGCATCTGCTGCTCCCGGACGGCGCGCGGCACCCGCTTGCTCTTCACAGCTCCCACCCCGAATGTCCCTCCATCCCGCCCCTTTACTGCAAAGTAAGTTTACGATCTTCGCTTCCCACCCCTCGCCTCTTGACGCGTTCTCAGCTATGACGAGACGATACGTATCGTCGCGCCGCGTCTGGTGAGACGACGCCTTGTCCACATCACCGGGAGGACCCCATGCGGCAGTTCATCGACGCCGCCCCCGACGTCCGCCTGTGGACCGAGCAGCGCGGCGCCGCCGACGCGGCCCCGCTGCTGCTGATCATGGGTGCCCAGGCGAGTGGCCTCGGCTGGCCGGAGCCGCTGGTCGACGCGCTGGCCGCGCACCACCGGGTCGTCCGCTACGACCACCGCGACACCGGCCGCTCCACCTGGTCCTTCGAGGAACGGCCCTACCGGATCGCCGATCTCGCCGATGACGTGATCGCGGTCCTGGACGGGCTGGGCATCGACCGGGCCCATATCGTCGGCATGTCATTGGGCGGCATGCTCGCCCAGATGGTGCTCGCCGACCACCCCGACCGACTGCTCAGCGCCACTCTCATCAGCACCATGGCCCTCAGCACCAACCGCTGCACCCGCCCCGACGGCAGCACGGTCCCGGCCGACGCACTGCCGGGCATCTCGCCCGAGGTCCTGGAGCTGTGGTCGCGTCCGGTCGAGGAGCACGGCCCGGCGGCCGAAGTGGAGCGCCGGATCGAACACTGGCGCGTACTCGCCGGTGACCGGCTCCCCTTCGATGACGCCTACTTCCGCGCCTTCGAGCACCGGGTCATCGCGCACACGGGACACCACCGGGTGGGCACCGCACACGGCCGTGCGGAGCACGACGGCATGCTCCGCACGGACCGGCTCGCCCGGAACGAGGTACCGGCCCTGGTGGTCAGCGCACCCTGCGACCCGGTCTTCCCGCCGCCGCACGCCCAGCACCTGGCCCAGTGCGTCCAGGGCGCGGAACTCGTCGAGATCCCGGGCATGGGACATGCCCTCCCGCCCGCCGTCCACGCACCACTGGCCACCGCGATCCTGGCCCGCACGGGAGCGGTGACGGTGGCCTGAAACCGGTCCCGCCCCGGTCCGCAGACAGCGGGGGCATACGGCTGCGCCCCGGCCTTTCCGTGCGGCCGGGGCGCAGTCAGGGGGACGGCTCGGAACGCTAGGCGGCAGCCGGTGCCGGTACGGAGGCCGCTGCTTCCGCTTCCTCGGCGGCGGCCGTGTCCAGGGAGATGCTCCGCGCCCCGTTGTACGCGTCGCGGTCGAGGAGCTTTTCCCGGGCGGAGACCAGGATCGGGATGACGGCCTGACCGGCCACGTTGGTGGCGGTGCGCATCATGTCCAGGATGGGGTCGATGGCCATCAGCAGGCCGACGCCCTCCAGGGGGAGGCCCAGGGTGGAGAGGGTCAGCGTCAGCATGACCGTGGCGCCGGTGAGGCCGGCGGTGGCGGCGGAGCCGATGACGGAGACGAAGGCGATCAGGAGGTAGTCGCCGATGCCCAGGTCGACGTTGAAGATCTGGGCGATGAAGATCGCGGCGATCGCCGGGTAGATCGAGGCGCAGCCGTCCATCTTGGTCGTCGAGCCGAACGGCACCGCGAAGGAGGCGTACTCACGCGGCACGCCGAGGCGCTGGACGACCTGCTGGGTGACCGGCATGGTGCCGACCGAGGAGCGGGAGACGAAGGCCAGCTGGATGGCGGGCCAGGCGCCGCGGAAGAACTGGAGCGGGTTGACCTTGGCGACGGTCGACAGCAGCAGCGGGTAGACGCCGAAGAGGACGAGCGCGCAGCCGACGTAGATGTCGACGGTGAAGGTCGCGTACTTGCCGATGAGGTTCCAGCCGTACGTCGCGATCGCGTTGCCGATGAGGCCGACGGTGCCGATCGGGGCGAGGCGGATGACCCACCACAGGGCCTTCTGGAGCAGCTCCAGCACCGAGCGGCTGAGCGCGAGGACCGGCTCGGCCTTCTCGCCGAGCTGGAGCGCCGCGATACCGGCGACGGCGGCCATGAAGACGATCTGGAGGACGTTCAGCTCGGTGAACGGCGTGATGATGTCGGTGGGGACGATGCCGGTCAGGAAGTCGATCCAGGAGCCTGCCTCGTCGGGGGCCTTGCCGTCCTTGGGGGTCAGGCCGGTGCCCGCGCCGGGGTTGCTGAGCAGGCCGATCGCCAGGCCGATCGCGACCGCGATCAGCGAGGTGACCATGAACCACAGCAGGGTGCGGGAGGCGAGCCGGGCGGCGTTGTTGACCTGCCGCAGGTTGGTGATCGACACCAGGATCGCGAAGAAGACCAGCGGCGCCACGGCCAGCTTCAGCAGCTGGACGAAGAGGTCGCCGATGTGCTGAAGCGTGGTGGTGAGCCAGCCGACGTCACCGCTCTTGGCGACCCAGCCGAGCAGCACGCCCAGGGCGAGGCCGGTCAGGATCTGTACCCAGAACGGGATCGTGGGTATGCGGGAGGACGTGGGGCGCTGCGGCGCCGGTGCGGACTCGGACGTCTCGGCGGACGGGGACAAGGGACACACTCCGGGAACAGGTCAGGCGTCAGGGACGGCGAAAAGAAGCGCCAGGGACTCAAGCGGCTGCGGAGCAGCAGCGTTGCGGGCCTCTCCCGCCCGGAGGGGTGGGGAGAAGGATCTCCGGCCGCTGGAGGAGAGAGGTCAGCGGCGGCAACAGGCCGCGGACATACAGCGGCAGAGATCGACATGCAGGCGCGCCACGAGCGGAGTGCTCATGGGGGACGGAGGCGCGGCTGCTGTCTTCATGACACGAACGTTAACACTTGAACTTTGAGGAACCCAAAGAAAATCTTTGGGTTCCCGGCGCCGTGCGCCCACCGGACCCGCCGTCAGAAACGCGACAGGCGCCCGCCCGTGGAGCGAAGTCCACGGCGACGGGCGCCTGTCGCGACGAAGCGGCTGTGAGGCGTGTTACATCACGGGGCCGGTGGCCCCGGTGGGCGGCCTTACTTCAGGCCGTCCTCCTGGCCGGCGCTGGCCGCGAAGCGCGCACGCTGGCGATCGACCTTGGGCGCGATCTGCTCGGCCATCGCGTCCCGCTGCTTGCGCAGCAGCACGAAGCTGAGCGGCGCGGAGATCACGACGGCGAGCAGCAGCAGCCAGAAGATGTTGGAGGCGCCGATCCCGAGCGGAATCACGTGGGCGTACGCCAGCACCCACACCACGGCGAACGAGGCGACGAAGAGGCCGATGCGAAGGGCGGTGTAGCGGAGCGTGGCGAAGTTGTGGCTACTCACGGATGGGACCTTCTCCTCAACGGCAACCTAAAGGGTCTGCATCCAGTCAAGCACAGCGCTTCGGGCGATCTTCGCGGCCCCCGCCGCAGCCCGGTCATGGCGCGGCCCGCCCCGCACGGCGCCCCCGGGCCCGCTCGTCAGCCCAGATCCAGCCACATGGTGATGTCGTCGCGGTAGTCGTCGTCCGCCACCCGGATCGCGCCGGGCACCCGGCCGACCTCCCGGTAGCCGCAGGCCTCGTAGAAGGGGCGGGCGCCGGAGCCGCCGCGGCAGGTGAGGCGGAGCGCGGTGACCCCATCGACGGAGCGGGCGGCGTCGGCGACCGCCGCCATCAGCCGGCGGCCGGTGCCCCGGCCCTGGAGGGCGGGGTGGACCATGACGGTGTAGACCCACAGCCAGTGCTTCATCAGGCGGTGGGTGTTGGTGGTGAGGAACGCCGTGGCCAGCACCCGGCCGTCCGCGTCACGGCCCACCACCAGGCGCTGGCGCCCCTCGGCCATGGCCGTCAGATGCCCCCGCAGCTCCGGGCGGACCTCCTCGCGGGTCACCGGCGGGACGAACCCGACCGCGCCCCCGGCGTTGGAGACATCGGCCCACAACGCGCATATCCCGTCACGGAGTTCGGGGGTGACAGAAGGGTCCAGGTCGAAACGCACGTTCATGACCCGGACCCTAACGCTCCCCGCCGACGGCGCTTTCGAGCAGGTCAGACGCGCATCGGCTGCGGGGATTCGCGGCGGTCCGGGTCCGGGCCCGGGTACTCGCGGATGGCCTCGTAGCGGGTGTTGCGCTCGACGGGGCGGAAGCCGGCGTCGCGGATCAGCTCCAGCAGGTCCTCACGGGTCAGCTTGTTCGGCGTGCCGTAGTTGTCCGCGTCGTGCGTGATCTTGTACTCGACGACCGAGCCGTCCATGTCGTCCGCGCCGTGCTGAAGGGCGAGCTGGGTGGTCTGCAGACCGTGCATCACCCAGAAGCACTTGACGTGCGGGACGTTGTCGAAAAGGAGGCGGGAGACCGCGAAGGTCTTCAGGGCCTCGGCGCCGGTCGCCATCGTCGTCCGGGCCTGGAGCTTGTTGCGGACCTTGCCGTCCTGCATGTCGACGAAGTCGTGCTGGTAGCGCAGCGGGATGAAGACCTGGAAGCCGCCGGTCTCGTCCTGGAGCTCACGCAGCCGCAGGACGTGGTCGACGCGGTGGCGGGGCTCCTCGATGTGCCCGTAGAGCATCGTCGAGGGGGTCTTGAGGCCCTTTTCGTGGGCGAGGCGGTGGATGCGCGACCAGTCTTCCCAGTGGGTGCGGTGGTCGACGATGTGCTGCCGGACCTCCCAGTCGAAGATCTCGGCACCGCCGCCGGTCAGCGACTCCAGACCGGCCTCGATCAGCTCGTCGAGGATCTCGGAGGCGGAGAGCCCGGAGATGGTCTCGAAGTGGTGGATCTCGGTGGCGGTGAAGGCCTTCAGGGAGACGTTCGGCAGCGCCTTCTTCAGCTCGCTGAGCGAGCGGGGGTAGTAGCGCCACGGCAGGTTGGGGTGGAGCCCGTTGACGATGTGCAGCTCGGTGAGGTTGTCGTTCTCCATCGCCTTGGCGAGGCGGACGGCCTCCTCGATGCGCATCGTGTACGCGTCCTTCTCGCCCGGCTTGCGCTGGAAGGAGCAGTAGGCGCACGACGCGGTGCACACATTCGTCATGTTGAGGTGACGGTTGACGTTGAAGTGGACGACGTCGCCGTTCTTGCGCGTACGCACCTCATGGGCGAGGCCGCCCAGCCAGGCCAGGTCGTCGGACTCGTAGAGGGCGATACCGTCCTCGCGGGTCAGCCGCTCCCCGGCGTGGACCTTCGCCTCCAGCTCGCGCTTGAGGCCCACATCCATCGACGCAGCCATCCGGTCGCCTCCCAGTCTCTGCCGTATCGGTGCCGTTCCTCCGGAGCCGGAAACGGGCTTCACCGAGCGTACTCCCCCGTAAGAGAGGCGGACGGAGCCCCCTGGCGCGCCCGTCCGCCCCGGTGGGTACCGGTGGCGCCCGGTGGCCTACTCGGCCTCTTCGGGCAGTTGGCCGACGCGGTTCTCCCATTTGGTGGAGAGCACGATCGTGGTGCGCGTACGGGAGACGCCCTTGGTGCCGGACAGCCGCCGGATGGTGCGCTCCAGGCCGTCCACGTCACCCACCCGCACCTTGAGCATGTACGAGTCGTCGCCGGCGATGAACCAGCAGTCCTCGATCTCTTCGAGGTCGCGCAGCCGCTGTGCGACGTCCTCGTGGTCGGTGGCGTCCGACAGCGAGATGCCCACCAGCGCCGTGACGCCGAGGCCGAGCGAGGCGGCGTCGACCGTCGCGCGGTAGCCGGTGATCACGCCGGCCGCCTCCAGGCGGTTGATCCGGTCGGTGACGCTGGGCCCGGAGAGGCCGACGAGCCGGCCGAGCTCCGCATACGAGGCCCGGCCGTTCTCGCGAAGTGCCTGGATGAGCTGCCTATCCACCGCGTCCATGCCCTCAAGCCTTCCAATCTTTACGCATATTCGGGTTCTGCATGTAGAATCTAAGGCATACAGGGCCTCAACCCTGCGAATCTTTCAGTCGACCACAGACGATCTCGCAGGAGTTGTCACCGTGTACTCGATCGAGATGGCCTACGCCCGCATGCGCGAGCTTCAGGACCAGGCCAATCGTTCACGTGCCCACCGCTCCGCCGCACCGCGGACCCGGCGCCTCTTCGGCCGCGCCGCAGCGAAGCAGCGCTAAGGAGCCTCCGGGGCCTCCTCCACTTCCCTGGAGCCACCCCGCAGCTCCCCTTCCCACCGCCGGTACAGCCCGTGCGGCACCTCCGCCGCATCGAGCACCCGGCCCGCGACGAAGTCCACCAGATCCTGGATGTGCGTCGCCCCCGCATAGAACGCCGGTGAGGCGGGCAGCACCACGGCGCCCGCCTCGTCCAGCGTCACCAGATGCTTCAGCGTCGGCCCGTTCAACGGCGTCTCGCGCACCGCGACCACCAGCCGCCGCCGCTCCTTGAGCGTCACGCTCGCCACCCGCTGGAGCAGATCCTTCGAGAGCCCCAGCGCCACCCCGGCCACACACGCCGTGCTCGCCGGGACGATCAGCATCCCCTTCACCGGATACGAGCCCGACGAGGGCCCGGCCGCCAGATCCCCGGCCGGCCAGTACCGCACCTTTGCCAGGTCCGCCTCCGTCACCGGAAACGTCGCCGGCTTGCCATCGGCTCCGCGCGCCAGCCATTCCCGCAGGTCGGCGCGCCAATGCGCGTCCCGGAAGGCGATGCCCGTCTCGTCCAGGAGGGTCAGCCGCGACGCCCGGCTGACGATCAGGTCCACCGCCTCCCCGGCGGCGAGCAGCCCGCGCAGCACGGACGCGGCATACGGCGTCCCGGACGCGCCGGAGATCCCCACGACCCACGGACGGCGGCGGCCGGGGCCCTGCTTACTGGTGTCGTTGTGCGGCGGCTCCACGCATCGAGCCTATCCGGCGGAACCACGGACCCCCTCACGGCCGTTCCTACCTGTGCGCCCCTCGCGGACCTCCGCCGGGGGCCGCCCACCGGGGGACGAGAAGGGACGGCCGGAGATGACCTCACGCGCGAAGCCCGCGATCTGCCTGATGCTGGGCTGGGTGGCCCTGCTCTGGCTGCTGGAGGGCGTCGACTTCGCCACCGGCGGCGCACTGGACACCTACGGGATCACCCCGCGCGAACCCGCCGAGCTGGCCGATGTCGTGCCCGCCGCCTTCCTGCACTTCGGCTTCGGCCATCTCGTGGCGAACACCCTGCCGTTGCTGCTGCTCGGCCTGGTCGCCGCACTGCGCAGCGGGGTGCGGCGCTTCCTCGCCGTCGCCGCGCTGATCATCCTCACCAGCGGAGTGGGCGTCTGGTTCACGGCCGCGCCGGACAGCAACACCGCGGGCGCCTCCGGAGTCGTCTTCGGGCTCTTCGGCTACCTCCTGGTGCGCGGCTTCATCGAGCGCAAACTCCTCGACATCGGCATCGGCCTGGTCGTGGGCGTGCTCTACGGCTCGATCCTGTGGGGCGCGCTGCCGACCGACAGCGGCATCAGCTGGCAGGGGCACCTGTTCGGGCTGATAGGCGGGGTGCTGGCAGCGTTCGTCTTCCGGGGGCGCGCTCCCGGCGCCCTGCCCGCCGCCGATGTCCGACCCATCGCATAGCCTCGATCCGAACAGGCGCCGCGGGGCCACCGCACGGCCGCGCGCGTGCCACACAGCGCCCGAAGGCGCCACGCAGTAACACGGGGTGAGCAAGCATGTCCGACTACCACCAGCCCGGATACGGTCCACCGGCCGGCGGACCACAGCAGCCGTACGGGGCACCCCAGCAGGGCTGGCCCGGCGCGCCACAGCCGGGCGCGCCGCAGCAGGGCGCGCTACAGCCCGGCGGCTACGGCTACCCCGGCGCCCCGCAGCCCGGCTACGGCCCCCGGCCGCCCGCTCCGTCGTCCGGCCCCGCGATGTGGTCCCACCTCGGCGCGCTGCTGACCATCACCGGGGGCACGATGATGTGCTGCGGCCTGGGCGCCTTCCTCGGCTGGGTCTACCCGCTGTCCCTGCGCGGCAACGACCGCCACCAGCACGACCCGTACCTCCGCCACCACGCCACCCAGGCCGTGAACTACGGCATCACCCAGGCCATCATGGCGGCCTTCGGACTGGTGCTGTACGTCGCCAGCGCCTTCACCTTCGCCGCGGTCGCCACGGAAGAACAGCGCAACAGCTCCGGCCTCGCGGTCCCCCTGGTCACCGTGATCGTCATCTTCGCCGGCTACGCCCTCGCCGGCGTCATCTGCGCCATCATCGCCACGGTCAAGGCAAACCGCGGCGAACTGTGGACCTACCCCCGCCTGATCGCCTGGCCCCTGAGCAAGGGCTGAACGGCCGTCAGGAGGAGCCGACCGCAAGAAGAGCCGAGCGCTGCCGAGAACAGCTGGCAGACAGCGACCACCAAGCCCGAACACACCGCAAGGAACTGATTACGCTAAGTAATCGTTGCCGGATAAAAGGAGGCAGCGGGCGCGGCGGGGGACAGCCACAAGGAGGCAGGCAGCAGGCGCGGCGGGGGGAGCCGCGAGGAGGCAGCAGGCACGGCGGGGGGCCAGTCACAAGGAGGCAGGCACGGCGGGGGCAGCCACACAGCACGACAGCACGGCCGGGGCCGCCTCCGCACCGCCCCCGCCAGACCGTCAGAGCACCGCCCGCGCCGAGGCCGTCAGACCGTCAACCCCCGCACCGCCCGCGCCGCACCGCCAGACCGTCAAGCCGTCAGACCGACAGCCCCCGCACCACCAGGTCCAGCAGCGCGCACACAAACAGCGCGATTCCGATGAAGCCGTTGACCTGGAAGAACGCCCGGTTGAGGCGGGTCAGGTCATGGGGCTTGACGATGGTGTGCTCGTAGAGGAACGCCGCCGCCACGATCACCAGGCCCAGCCAGAGGAAGGCCCCCGCGCCGGTGGCCACGGCGTACCAGGCGAAGAGGCCCGTCGTGACGAGGTGGCAGCCGCGCGCGCCCCAGATCGCGGCCGGGATACCGAAGCGGGCCGGGACGGACTTCACGCCGATCTCGCGATCCGTGTCCACGTCCTGGCAGGCGTAGATCAGGTCGAAGCCGCCGATCCAGATGCCGACCGCGAGACCGAGGATCACGGCCTCCCAGGACCAGGCCCCGGTGATCGCGAGCCAGGCGCCGACCGGGCCCATCGCCTGTGCGAGGCCGAGGATCGCCTGCGGGAAGTTGGTGAACCGCTTGCCGTACGGATAGACCACCATCGGCACCACGGCGAGCGGCGCGAGCGCCAGGCACAGCGGGTTCAGCAGGGCGGCGGCGCCCAGGAAGACGACGAGCGCGATCAGCGCGCCGGTCCAGGCGGACTTCACCGAGACCGCGCCGGTGACCAGTTCCCGTTGCGCGGTGCGCGGGTTACGGGCATCGATCTCGCGGTCGATGATGCGGTTCGCGGCCATCGCGAAGGTGCGCAGGCCGACCATGGCGACGGTGACGAGGAGCAGCGGGCCCCACTGGATGCGCCGGCCGTCCTCCTCGTACATCGCGGTCAGCGCGGCGATGTAGGCGAAGGGCAGCGCGAAGACCGAGTGCTCGATCATCACCAGGCGCAGGAAGGCCTTGGTCCGGCCCGGCTGCGGGACCGCTGCGGATGCGCTGCTCACGAGAGGCCGTACTCCTTCCAGCGGCGGTCGACCAGCGCCGCCGTCCGCGGGTCGGACTCGACCATCTCGGGCCAGCCCCCGTCCCTCGTATAGCCCTCCTCGGGCCACTTCTTCGTCGCGTCGATGCCCGCCTTGCCGCCCCAGAACTGCTGGTAGGAGGCGTGGTCGAGATGGTCGACGGGACCTTCGACGACGGTGAGGTCGCGGGCGTAGTCGGTGTTGCCGAGCGCCCGCCACGACACCTCGTGGAGGTTGTGCACATCGCAGTCCGCGTCCACGACCACGATCAGCTTGGTCAGCGACATCATGTGCGCGCCCCAGATGGCGTGCATGACCTTCTGGGCGTGCTTGGGGTACTTCTTGTCGATCGAGACGATCGCGCAGTTGTGGAAGCCGCCGGACTCGGGGAGGTGGTAGTCCACGATGTCCGGGACGATGATCTTGAGGAGCGGGAGGAAGAAGCGCTCGGTCGCGCGGCCCAGCGGGCCGTCCTCCGTCGGCGGCCGGCCGACCACGATCGACTGGAGCAGCGGCCGCTTACGCATCGTCACACAGTCGATGGTCAGCGCCGGGAACGGCTCCTGCGGCGTGTAGAACCCGGTGTGGTCACCGAACGGGCCCTCGGGCAGCATCTCGCCGGGCTCCAGCCAGCCCTCGATGACGACCTCGGCGTTCGCCGGGACCTGGAGCGGGACGGTCTTGCAGTCGACCATCTCGATCCGCTTGCCCTGGAGGAAGCCCGCGAAGAGGTACTCGTCGATGTCGCCGGGCAGCGGCGCGGTGGAGGCGTAGGTGACGGCCGGGGGGCAGCCGAAGGCGATGGCGACCGGCAGCTTCTCGCCGCGCTTGGCCGCGACCTGGTAGTGGTTACGGCTGTCCTTGTGGATCTGCCAGTGCATGCCGATGGTGCGCTTGTCGTGGCGCTGGAGGCGGTAGAGGCCCAGGTTGCGCACCCCGGTCTCCGGGTGCTTGGTGTGCGTCAGCCCCAGGTTGAAGAAGGAGCCGCCGTCCTCGGGCCAGGTGAACAGCGCCGGGAGCCGGTCCAGGTCGACATCGTCGCCCCGGAGCACGACCTCCTGAACGGGCGCGTCCTTGACCTTCCTGGGCGGCACGTGCGTCATGCCTGCGAGCTTGCCGAACGCCTCGCGCACGCCGACGAACCCGTGCGGCAGCTCCGGCTTGAGCAGGCCGCCGATCTTGCCGCTGATGTCCTCGTACGCCTTGAGGTCCAGCGCCTTCAGCAGGCGGCGGTCGGTGCCGTAGACGTTCATGGCGAGCGGCATCGCCGAGCCCTTGACGTTCTCGAAGAGCAGCGCGGGACCGCCGGACTTCTGCACCCGGTCCACGATCTCGCCGACTTCCAGATACGGGTCGACCTCGGCCTTGATGCGCTTGAGGTCGCCTTCCCGCTCGAGCGCGCGCAGGAACGAGCGAAGATCGTCATAAGCCATGCGTTCCAGTATCGGGTACGCACTACCCTGGACGGGTCACCGGGCCCCGCCGAGGGCCCGCCGTCGCGCGCAGGGGGACCGTTCCGCAATGCTCAGGTATCTGCCGTTCCTACTGGTGCTGGCGCTGTGGATCTACGCGTTCATCGACTGCCTCAACACCCCCGAATCGCAGGTGCGCGGCCTGCCCAAGGTGGTCTGGGTCCTGATCATCCTGCTCTTCGGCGAGGTCCTGGTCGGCCCGGTCGCCTGGCTGGTGGCGGGCAAGCAGCGGCAGCCGGTGGCGGGCGGCGGCAGCACGCCGTCGCAGTGGCACCGCAACCACCGTACGAAGTTCGTCGCGCCGGACGACAACCCCGAGTTCCTCCAGTCCCTCAAGAACGAGAACAAGAAGGACGAGGCGCTGCTGAAGGACTGGGAGGCCGATCTGCGCCGCCGCGAGGAGGAGCTGCGCCGCAAGGAGGGCGGGCCGGGCAACGCGAACGGCCCGGAGGACACCCCGCCGGCCACGGGCTGAGGCACCGTCCGCGGCGTACGGTGAGTCCATGGACCGTACGCAGGACTGGGGGCAGGACCGCGACGAGTTCCGGCTGCACGGCCGCGTCGACGGGCACAGCGACCCGACCGGGCACCCCGACCATCTCCAGGAGCAGGCCCGCGGCATGCTGGCGACGGCGGTCGCCGAGGCGCGTGCCGGGCTGGCCGAGGGGGGCATCCCGATCGGCGCGGCGCTCTACGGGCCGGACGGCACCCTGCTGGGCCGCGGCCACAACCGCCGCGTCCAGGACGGCGACCCCACTCTGCACGCCGAGACCGCGGCCTTCCGCGCGGCCGGCCGCCGGCGCAGCTACCGCGGCACCACGATGGTCACCACCCTCTCCCCCTGCTGGTACTGCAGCGGCCTGATCCGCCAGTTCGGCATCTCCCGGGTGGTCATCGGCGAGGCCCGCACCTTCCACGGCGGCCACGACTGGCTGGCCCGGCACGGCGTACGGATCGTGCTGCTGGACGACCCCGGGTGCGCGTCGATGATGCGCGACTTCATCGGGGAGCGCCCGGAGCTGTGGCGGGAGGACATCGGGGACGAGTGAGCGGCGGGGACGAGGGAACAGGGCGCATCGGGGACGAGGGAGCGGCGGGGTCGTCACCCCCGGCCCGGCGCCGGCCCCCGCCCCGCAATTCGCTGGCCCGCCGCCCGGCCCTCCGCCAGGATGACCAGGCATGACCACCAGCTCTACCAGCG
Organism: Streptomyces sp. NPDC029466; assembly: GCF_055574515.1. Lineage (NCBI taxonomy): Bacteria > Bacillati > Actinomycetota > Actinomycetes > Kitasatosporales > Streptomycetaceae > Streptomyces > Streptomyces sp. NPDC029466. The sequence continues at coordinate 70,252 of NZ_JBVHZH010000026.1, read as the reverse complement.
CCAACGGCCCCACCGGCCCCGTCCCGGCGCCCCGCACCCCCGTGGACACCGCTACGGCCGCTCCCGCACCCCCCGCCGAGCCCCGGCGCCGTATCCGCGCCCTGCACACGGACACGACCGTCACCGTCTACCAGGCCTACTCCCCCGCGCTCGGGCTCCCGGCCGCGCGGGACGGGCGGTTTCCCGCGGCCTGGAAGCGGGAGCGGATGACATGGATCAAGCCGCGTTCATAGTCTCTTTCCATGACGAAGGACGACAGGAACCAGCAGGACGAGGCACGGTTACGACGAGCCCATCGCGCCCGCCAGGCAGCCGGTGGCAAGCGGGCCAACAGCAGCCGCGCCAACTGGTCGGGAGAATCCGCGGCGATCTACTGCCGGATCTCCCACGCGAACGACGACGACCAGACCGGAGTGGACCGGCAGGAAGGCATCTGCCGCGAGGTGGCCCAGCGGCTCGGCCTCACTGTGTCCGAAGACCAGGTCTTCGTCGACAACAACAGGTCGGCTTGGCAACGCAAACGAAAGCGCCCGGGGTGGGACGCGCTGCTCGACGAGGCCCGTCAGGGACGCGTGCGCCACGTCCTCACGTACCACCCGGATCGCCTCATGCGGCAACCGCGCGATCTGGAGGAGCTGTTGCAGATCGCGGACGACCACGACATCACCTTGCACGGGCAGGCCAATCGGCGCGACCTCGCCGACCCCGATGACCGCTTCTTCCTGCGCATCGAGGTCGCCCACTCGTGCCGCTCCAGTGACGACACGTCACGTCGGCTCATCGACTCCATGGTGGACCGGGCCAAGGATGGAAGGCCGCACACCGGCCGGCGCAGGTACGGCTACGACAAGACCGGAACGGAGATCGTGCCCGAAGAGGCCGCCGTGGTGCGGGAGATCTTCACTCGCTACCTGGATGGGGACAGCCCTGTTCAGCTTGCCCGGGACCTCTACGAGCGGGGCGAAAAGACGGCCGAGGGACGGGACTGGAGCGCACCCCGCGTACGTGACCTGCTCGACAACCGCCACGTCACCGGTATTCGGGTCTTCCGCGGCGAAGAGATCGGCGACGGCGAATGGCCTGCGATCATCGATCGCGGCATGTGGCTGGAGGCTCAGGAACGGCGTACCTACCGGGCCGCAGCGCTGACAGCGAACGACGACCGGCCGAGCAGGTTCTACCTGCTGCGCGGCATCGTGGTCTGCACCGGATGTGGCAAGCCCATGGGAGGCGCCGGAACCAAGTACGTGTGCAACCACACCCATCGACTCGACATCCCCCGCTGCAACCGGGCGGTCAAGGCGTCCCACGTCGAGGAGTTCGTCACCGAGGCCGCCCTCTACCTCTTGGAACGTCTCGACCTCACCGAAGTCCCCACCCCTTCCTCTTTGTCAGCGGAAGATCAGGCAGCGATCGAGGCGGACCGCCAGGAGCTCGACGACCTCAAGGACATGTGGGAGAGCCAGGAGCTCAAGACACGGGAGTACCGCGAGATGCGGAAGACGGTCGAGGCGCGCATTGCCGAGGTGGAACGGAAGATGGTCGTTCGCCCGACAGCGGAGGTCTTGCAGGGGCTGGTGGGCCCGGATGCCAGAGAGAGCTGGAAGGCTCTGGAGGAGGCGGAGAACCATCAGCGCATGAACGCGGTGATGCGGTTCCTGTTCGCCGCGGTGAAGATCAAAGAAGCAACGAAGAAGGGCCGCCGGTTCGACTACAGCAGGATCGACGTGGAGCAGAACCCGATCTGGCTGTGAACGGAACGCGCGAGGGGGGCCCGGTTCAGTGGGCCCCTCCCGCTGCATTACTCGATCTTTCCTCCGGGTTGACGCTCCAGGAGCCGTGCCAGGCGCCGCGCGGCTTCCGGGCTGATCTTGGTGGAGAACTTCCTACAGACGCGGTCCAGGTGCCTTGCCCTCTCCGAGTCGCGCTCATGTGGCGTCATCGGCCGCCCCGGATCGGGTGATCTCCTCGCGGGAGATCTCACGGTTCTGCACACGGTCCTCCGCGATGCCTGCGGCGATGAGGGCAGCGCCGGGTGAGTGGCCGGAGCCGGCGTACCGCCAGTGGGCTTCCGTGATCGCGTCGGGCTCGTCGGCGAGGTCTGGTGCGGCCCGTTCGTGATCGGCTCGTTCCGCACGCAGCGCCGAGTAAGTGGTTGAGTAGACGCGGGATTTGGTGAGGATGTGGCCCCGGTAGCCGAGGGTGTGGGCCCAGGCGCGGAGGCGTAGTGGCTCCAGTTCTGGGAGGCCGCCGAGTCGCCAGCAGGTTTGCATGAGCGCCTGTACGTGCGCTGACACTCGGGCCGCGCTGATGTCGTCCTGACTGGCAACGGGGTGGTCGAGGCCTGCGGAGGTGTCGGCCGCGCCTTTGGTGACGTACTTCGCGACGTAGGCGGCTACGGCGTCGTCGGCCAGGCCCTCGGGGTCGCCGAAGGCGCGGAGCGGCCGGGCATCGAGCTGAGCGCCCCAGCGCAGTTCGTGTTCCCCCAGGGCCCGGCTGTACGGAGAGCGGAGTCGTACGGTCGCCGCAGCGGTCCGCACGACTGGGGCGAGGATGTCTGCGGTCGCCCAGGTCGGAGGTGGATCGTCGGGCCCGTTTGCGCCGTCGAGGCGGATCACGGCGTGCACATGTACGGCGGCACGCTTCTGGTACTCGGCGACCTTGGCGTAGGAGATGCGCACCGTTCGGCGGAGGCCACTGCGGGTGCGGCCGGTGCGGGCGGCGAGGTGGTTGTAGAGGTTGTCCGTGAACGCCTTCCACAGTCGTCCGGCGTTCGCGTGCCACAGGACGTGTGCCGGGTAGTCGTAGCAGTTCGGGCACAGCGGCTGCCCCGCGAGCGATTCCGTCACGTCGTGGACAGCCGGGCAGCTCAGCGAACGTCCGTGTTCGCACGGGTCGGCGTTACGGCGGGGGCGACATCGTTCGCCGTCGGCCGTGGCACGGTGTACGGGACCAAAGGAAGGAGCGGTGAGAGTCACGAACAGCCGGGGGCGCTCGCGTACCTCGGCCGGCAGGGACTTACCGCCGACCAGTCCGGCGCGGACCAGGTGGAAGGTGTCGCTGGCATGCAGACGGGAGCAGGGTGCGCAGACGGTGGCGCGGCGGTTTCGGCAGCGGACCAGGAGCCGTTCCCCAGGCTCTTTGGCGGTGTCGTAGTGGTGCAGGATCTCGCCGGTCGCGCCGTCGCGGGTGGTGGTGGAGCTGGTGAGGTGGATCGGGTGGGCGCAGCCGCCGGTGGCGGTTACCTGCTCCAGCCATCGGCTGAAGCGCGGGTCCTGGACGAGGCGGATCAGGTCTTGGTCGACTTCGGAGAGCTGACGCAGGCGCGCCGAGCGGTCGAGCACGGCGCGTCCGTCAGCCGAGGGGTTGTCGGCGGGGATGGTGGGGACCTCCCGGGGTGGGCCGCGGTTGCGGCACGGATGGATGGGGTTGGGTCGGATGCGTCCATGGCGATCACTCCCGATGGGCTGGTGTGTGGTTCAGCGGATGGTGCCGGTGCCCCGGCAGCAGCGGCAGCGCCGCCGGTGGCCGGTGCGGGTCTTGGCGGAGCGCTCGCCCTTGCAGACGGGGCAGCGCACTCGGCGCATGGGCATCGTTCGGTCCTCCCTGGTCTCTAGGTGTGGCTGACGCCGGTCAGGAACCAGTGCACGAGGCCGTTCGCAGCGAAGATGAACGGCGTCTGGCCGAGGTACATGCCGAACAGGGCGATCAGTACGGCTTCCCACCACCGCACCTCGCGGGAGCGGATGAGGAGCACGGTGGCCAGTCCGAAGACCAGCAACAGCGGAAGAGCTGCCGATTCGCTCATGCGCCCGCACCGCCTTCCACCGCGCTCGCGAGGCAGGGCACGTACGGAGTCAGGTCCGCGAACTGCGCTGCAGCCTCTTGCACTTCAGCGGAGGTGGTGAGTCGGGAGCGGCTGCGCATCCAGGCACCCATATCGCCGACGGTCACCGCGACGCCCTGCTCCGCCTCCCCGATCGACTGCGCGACCGCCACGGCGTCCTTGTTGAGGTCACCGAGCGCCATCTCCGCCGTTCCGGGATCGTTGACGCGATGGCAGATCCGTCCGCTCAGCTGGGCACGCAGGGCGGTGACTCCGGGCCCGAGGTCGGAGCCGACGCGTTGGCCGGCCACGACCAGGTGGACACCGAGGGCCGCACCGAGCTGAGCCAACCGCAGGAGGTAGGTCGAGCACTGCTCAGCCTCCGCCCGCTGCTCCTTGCTGCCGTTGGTCAGGTACAGCTCTGCCAGCTCATCGACGATCACGACCACCGGCACCGGCCGTTCCTTCTCCGTCAGGTCCCAGATCGACCGGGCACCCGCCGCACGGCACAGCCGCATGCGCTCCTGCATGTCGGCGACCAGCGCGCCCAGGACGATGACGGCTTCCGCACGACAGGTGGCCAGGGCGGAGAGCCGCTGGGCGACCAGGCCGAGTTCCATGCCACCCTTGCAGTCGATGCCGACCAAGGCGACCGGCTGCGGGGCGAGTTGGGTGATCAACCGTGCGATGAGCGTCGACTTGCCGGACTGGGTGGCCCCGACGATGAGCCAGTGCGGCACCCGCCGGAAGTCCATCACCCACGCACGACCCGTCTCCAGCGCACCAACCACCGCCAACAAAAGCGTCGCAGGTCCCGGCCCAGCAGGGCGGCCGGGATGCTCCAGTGGGTCACTGGCGGTGGCGGTGATCAGTACGGCGCCGCGTTCCGGTGAGATGACGCGTACGGCGTGCATGCGCCAGGCGTGCGCGAGGGCATCGGCCGCAGCCAGGAACGGGGTCGGGGTCTGCCCGGCCCGCAAGCGCACCAGGAGCTCCAGACCGTTCGGGGTGGAACGGGGAAACGAGATCCGCGGGGCACGGGGGCGCAGCGGATCGCCCTTGACCGCCAGATCCCCCAGAACCCGACGCGTGGGCTTGCGAGAGACGGTGAGGCCGTTGAGGTAGGCCACCTTGGACCAGGTGAACACCACGCGCACGGCGGTGCGCGGGTAGCCCGTGAGGTACCAGTGCCACTCCGGCCGGCGCTGCCGCAGCTCCCTGCCGACGACCAGGAGCCACGCCAGTAACGCGAGGGCGAACGCGAGCAGGGTCGGCCTCATCAGGCACCACCCGCCTTCCCATTGGGTGCTGCGGTCGGTGCGCCAGCGGCGGGTGCGGGGGTGATGGCTGCGGCGCGGAAGCTGATTCCGTGCCGGTCGCCCATGGCCCAGGCGAAGGCATCCAGGCCGGTCACGCGGACCTCCGCGCCCTCGACGACGCCTTTGGGCTCTCCGGTGACAGCGATCTCGATCACCGAGACCCGGCGCCCTTCCTGGCGGACCGTCACAGCGACGGAGTAGATGGTGTTGCCGTCCCGGTCCTTCTTGACCTCCTTGGTTTCGAAATCCGCGATCTTCGGTTCAGGCCCGACCGCGCACCGCAGTACGCCCAGTCGGGAGGTGTCCACAGGGATGGACTGCATGGGTTGGGGCCTCCTTGGCCACTCAGACGCCAAGACATCACATGACGTCACTCGTACTCACGAGTTGAGAGTGGCATGGGTTGACCGAAGAAGGCAAGCACTTATGCTTACGAGTGACGTCATCTCACGTCAGGACCGCACACACAGGTGATGAGGAGAGCCCGGCATGGGAGAGATCCAGCGTCCCGGCGCGCTGTACCAGCAGGTTGCCGCAGAGATCCGCAGCGGCATCACCGCAGGCGAGTACAAGCCCGGAGCCCCGCTCCCCTCCGAATCCCAGCTCATCGACCGCTACCAGGTCAGCCGCCCGACCGTGCGCAAGGCGATCGCCGCACTGCGCGCGGAAGGACTCATCGAGGTCATCCACGGCAAGGGCAGCTACGTCCGGGCCGTCCCCGCCCCCGCCGTCACCATCGAGCGGACCATCACCCGCAACGGCAAGGCCTTCCATACCGGCCACCAGGCCTGGCACGAAGTCGAGGCGCCGACCATCTACCGCACCACGACCACGGCAACCACTGGCCCGCTCCTCGGACTCCCTGAAGGTGAAGCCCTGTTCGCCGTCGACCGGTTGCTGTCAGACCCCCACACCGAGACCCGCGCACTTCACCGCGTGCTCATCCCGTTCGCCACCGCGGCCAACGAGGCCGAACAACTCGGCGAAGCCCCGGACACCGAGCCGGAGCAGATCTACGCTCTCCTCGCCGCAGCCGGCCACAAACTCACCTGGGACGAGACCGTCGGCGCCCGCATGCCTCTGCCCGACGAGCGCGCCACACTGCAAATCCCCGACGCGACCCCGATCGTCCACGCCACCCGCATCACCCTCGGCACCGACCAACGCCCACTGATCCTCGAAGACCTCCGCGCCGGCGCCGACCGCACCCAACTCGCCTACCGCATCACCGCCGACAGCCCCCGCACACTCCACGCCGTCTGATCCCACGCCCCGGCCAACTGTCGAAAACTGTCTTCACTTACTCAAGGCGGCTCGCTCCGCTCACCGCGCGCGGCACGGCCCCTGTCCGGGCCTGCGCTCCTGTCTCCGCCACGCTCCAGCCCGGCCGGCGCCCGTGCCGCGCTCATGGCGATCAGCCGCCTGAGGCCAGAGAAAGGGGTGTGTCGTGGCTGGGGCGGTCGGCTCCACGGCTTTAGGCAGCCACTTTGGCGCGAGCCTCGATGATCATGGCCCCAACGTCGTGCTTTGCCGGGCAGGTCCACAGACCGCCGACGCGCCGGAAGCTTGCGGGGCCGTGATCACTCGCCAAAGCAGCTCCAGCCCAAAGCCGCTCCGCGGGCCGCACTGCTCATCCCTCTCATCGATACCGTGAATTCGCTTTAGAAGCGGATATCACCGGAGTGCAGTCGATTACATAGCAATCGATCGACGGAAGGCTCGGGTCGGAATCGAAAACCCCCCGAACGAGATCCCACACTTCCTCCTTTGTGCGGGAATGACACATCACGATGTAGGTGCCACGCTCCGCACCGGCAGATTCCATATAGTTCGGCAGTTGAACGGCGAGTCCGTGTCGGATCTCACTTAGCTTCTCATCCTTCTTAAACTCGATGATATTGACCGAGTCGTTGAGTCTGACCGTGAAATCCGTAGGCCCGGACCCGTGATCCGCATTCGGATCCATATGGATGCCGAGGGCCCCGAAAGGGAGCTTCGAAAAGAGCCGGAAAATTCCCTGATGCTGGGTTTCATGGAGAGGCTGGCCGTCGCGCCCGTACAGGAGCCTCCAGGCCCCCTGTCGCCCAACAGCCGCGGCGAATTGCTCGACGGTCTGTTCGATTGTCATAGCAAGCAGCTCGACATCCGGAGCTTCAAACTTTAGTCGGATAAAATTCGATGCCCAGGGATCGCCGTCGGCCAGCTTGTACAAGTCCCTTACCGGGGTGAGATCAATGTGGCGGGTAGTGCTAAAAATAGGCTCCCGGTAGCCCGCTGCAACTATGTCAAACTTGTCACTAGAAATGAGTCGGCCAATCACAAACGAGGCGTCATCGACTCCGGACATGTTTACCGATGCAGTACTTGTTATTCTGCACTCATGCCGCACAACGGCGGTTATGGTCGCGCCGCCCTTTAGTTTGATCTTAGCCAAATCCGAATTGGCGTCCCGCGATGAATAGAAGGTGGTCCCCGAATGGGTGAACCAGTCACCTATCTCAATCTCAGATTCTGTCACCTCTGCAAGCCCGAGTGCGCGAATCAGGTCAGAAACCGTGTTGCCGACGAGAGCGCTTCTACGAAACTGCCTAAGATCGTAATTCTCCGCAGTGGACCAGATCTTCTCAAATGCTGCACCGCTTATTGGCTTGAGTAGATTGCGGAGAATATTAGGTCTGGCATAATATGCCTGAATTGAGAGATTTGGGTCATCTTTCGCTGGAATCTCATTCCAGGCCATTCGTCCCCTTAGGTTGGGCAACAGGAGCTCTTTGTTGCAACATTAGTTGCGCCGAGCTCGGTTTAGTGAGCTGTTTGGTACGCGGGGATTGCTAACTCGTTCGCTCGTGTTGCCCGCGGGGAGCGCGGGTCCGTGCCAGAACCGTGCCAGGTTTGGACGGGAGGGCGCGGACGGCGAGCCGTCGGCGTCGGGGGTCCATCAGAACAGCTCCCCCTCGGCGGGTCAGAAGTCCATTTCGCTCTAGATCACCTGGTCCTCCCGGGCTTAGTTAGGGCCCTGGTGCCGTGGTCACCGGTCGGCCGTCGCGAGTTGCTCCGGTCGGCACCCAGCAAACGTGGCTAAGGCCGGCTTGGGTACAGCGAGGCATACGCGCGCCTCATCGTTCGGCGTGCCCACCGTCGTGGCTGACTGTCGTCGGCTGAGGGACGGGCGGGCCCCGGATCGGCTCAGGAGTGATGATCGGGCCAGCGGTATGGACGCCTACGGAGGCCCGTTGCTGTACAGCAACGCAGTACAGCAACCCCAGCAACCGACACCGGCCTTCATAACCCTCCCGGTGGCGTGTACGACCTTGAATGGCCGATCTCTGTAGAGCTACGGATCAGAAAGTGATGGCCTCGCCATGTATCGCGCCGAAGCCATTTCGTCTCCGGACCCCAGCGCTCCGGCTCAACTCCGCGCCAGTCGATCCACGGCACCTCCGCGACCTCCGCCGGGTCGATCTCCAGTCCGGCACGGCGCAGGAACTTAGCGACAGCGACCACGTTGTGGGCCAGGCCGAGGATCTCGCCATACACGTGTACACGCCGGCCACCCGCCAGCGACGGCGAATGCGCGATCACACGCATCGGGCCGGACATGCCTTCAGAGCACCCCCACTCATGAGGGGTGCAGATGGCCTGCACGATAGGGGAGGCCGACTTTTGCTCACCAGAGGCGACGTTCCTGGGCCGTAAGACCCGCAGCATTCATCAGGTGCTCCCACTGGGCAGCCAGTGGCTTCGACCACGCAGGGTCCACGCCATGCCCGTACGCAAGCAGCCCGTCGATGTGGTTGACGAACCCTTGCAGGGAGCTGTAGCCGGCGTGCTCGACGTGGGCCCCAAGCCCGAACTTGGCGACACCCCGGACGTGATCTTCGAGTCCCCGTCTCGTGTGCCGCGGCAGTCGGAGTCTCTCGCCGTCCACGAGGAGACCCAAGACGATCTTGCGGGCGCCTGGCGGCACAACGCGGGTCTTCTTCCTGTGTAGCCGGAACCGGGCGGCGGACACCGTTGCCGAGATTTCGGAGACACAGCGTGTGAGCGTGGAGCGGTCGAGGCTCCTCGGAGTAGAGAAGGTCATGTCGTCCGCATAGCGTGTGTACGTCATGCGGTACCGGTCGGCGACGGATGAGAGAGCGTCGTCCAGTGGGCGGGCGGCCAGATTGGCAAGGGCGCCACTCGCGGGGCCTCCCTGTGGGAGGTAGCCCAGGACCGGCGCTCTGTAGGTGGGGATGGCCTGGTAGGCACTCCTGAAGTGTGGCCAGGTGATTCCGCCCGGAAGGCGGGTACAGACGCGGGCGATTTCGAAGGAGACGAGGCTGTTGTAGCCGACCGCCCGCAGGATCGATTGAACTGCACGCTCGTTGACGGAGTGGTAGAAGTCATGCAGATCAAACTTCAGCAACCACGAGGCACCAAGGTGAAGCTGCGCGCACTGCACGGCAGAGCGTCCCTGCTGGTAGGCGTAGCTCGCCCCGTGCGTCGGTATCTGGCTGAATACGTTGCCCAGGAGCCAGCGTTGTACGTCCATCAAGACGGGCGCTGGGGAAGCGATTGTGCGAGATTTGCCGGGCTCACGCTTGGGGCGGGAGAACTCGGTGTATGGGTCCTGTCGCCGTTGGACGATCTTTCGTAGGTAGAGGTAAGGCGCGCCTGTCTGGTGGGCCAGGTGCCCCAGCGTCAGTACAGGTGTGAGTCCTTGACTTCGGACTCGTTGCATCTGCACCAAAGCCTCGTCGATAACTGAAGAAGTGATGCCATTCCTGCGGCCGAGGCTCCGGTAGTGTGCGGGAGAGTCGATTGGTGGCCTACCTTCGGTGTATCCCGCCCCGGCGGGCTGGTGCGAGTCGCGCGCCAGACCCCCGTAGGAGCACGTGCGCCTCGCACCATCCAGGCGTTCGACAGCTTGTCCACAGCGTGCGGCTCACGACCGCAGCCTGACCTACAAATGCATGCAGATCGTTGACTCGACGATGACCTCGCCGATTGCGCTAGGCCGTTACCAACTCTCCCGCAAGGTGCCAGGGTAGTAAGGCTCCTGACTGCCCCGCAAGCGGCTTACGACGACCCGGGGCTTCGCTTTGGCTGCCCGCAGCTCCTTCCATCCTGTGTCGGTAAGCCGCGTTTGAGAGTCCACCAAACCCAGCTTCTGGGACTGGAGGACGAGGTTTCTGGCCATCGGAACGGAGACCGAAACATCGGTCGCCAGTTGTTCGGGGTGCCTATGGCCCTTCGCGATGTGGCCAAGGACCTCAACAAGGTCCCTGATGCCGCCGCGATAGCGCACGTGTAGCTTGCCCGATCCTGTCAGCTGGACTCGCCCCATGCCACGCAGCCCGAGTTCCGCCTTGCGCTCTGGCCGGTATCCGACGAGGTCACGCATAAGCCCCGGCGGAGCAGTGCGGTGCTCGAAGAACGGTGCCCACTTCCCGTCGGGACGCCGAGTCCGGCCCCTGGATTGGCGCAGGATGGATGGCAGATTGTTCGGCACGGTGTGCTCGAACACGAGCAACCCCTCGCTGCCCGACCAGCCTGCACCGTCTTCGGGCCGCCGTGCGTAGTCTTCGCACAGCTTCCTGATCCTCCTGAGCTCGTCCGTATGCCACTGAGCCGAGGGAAGGTCCATCCCGCGGTGCAGCACCGACACCCCGTCGTACAGCCCACTGGCACGGATGCGCCGCAGTCCGGTGGTTGTTGCGGCGAAGAGGACCAGGTGCAGTCGGACCAACTTCAGGGAGCGCCAGCTGCGAATCGTCGCATTCCGCAGCCAGGCCCGCGCGTACGCCAGAGACTCCTCGCCGGAGCCGGCGTAGTCGGAAACGAACACTAGGCTCCGTGCACGACGCGCCCGAAGAAGATCAATCGTCATGGCGTTGCGCGTCACGACGGAGGTGTCCAGGCTCCGCTGCACATCGCGGATGATGTTCTGGACGATCAACTCGCTACCGCCGCCATCGCCACCAGAAACCTGTGGTGACACGTTGTTGATGAACATCGTGTCCGTCGGCTTGCAGGAGCGGACGCCATACAGTGCCGCCGGTTTCTCCATGCTGGCTTCACCAGCTAGGACTGACCCCAGATGTTCCAGAAGTCCCTGCCTGAACGTCGTCTCCGACACGATATGCAGGCTGTCGAGCAACTGCGTAGCCGTCTCAGTGTCCTTGGGGCCGAAATTGGTCAGCCACTCGATCCCCTGATGGGTTTCGCTTGGCGTCGCTGGCTCCCTCACGGCACGCATGTGCACCGCGCCCCCTTGTACCGGATTCCGTATCTGAGCTGGCGTACCCCACCGTAGCGACTGCCCAAGCCTGTGTGGGCGTAGTTCTGGGCGCATGGGACGGCTTGCCCCCAGGCCGGGAAGTTAGCGTTTCGTAGTTCACGCAAGTCCGCTTTGTCTCAGGCCGTACGCGAATCCGCGGGGCCTCCCCCGGCCCACAGAAGTAGGCGAGAGCCCCAGGGCGCGGCTACTTTGCGGCAGCGTCTGACGCGTCGCTCTCGCTCAAGCTTCGGTGAGGCTGCTCAAGGATCCAGGCGAGCCCCCTTCCTGACATCCACCTCTGACATCAACAACGGCAGACAGCAGGAGCCCTGGGCAAACCGTGGCGCTTCACCCCGCGAGCATCTGAGGTCCATGAGGCCAGGTGGATCGAACTCCTAAAGCGGGTGTCGCAGGTTCGAATCCTGCGGAGGGCACGGCGAGGGGCCCGCCCAGGAGAATTCCCCGGGGCCGGCTCGTCTTGTGCAGGTCGCGCCATACGCATGCCACTGCGCCGCGCGGGTGTCGCGCCCTCGACCCGGTTGAGTGCGGCGGGGCGAAGGGCAGATCTTCACACCACAGATCACACCCACGCGCTACTGTGACAGCCATCACATTGGAGGGGGCTGGCATGGCGTTGATCTCGAAGAAGAGCCCTGAGCAGCAAGCGCAGGCTGCTGCACAGAAGGAGCAGAAGCGGCAGGAAGCCGAGGAGAAGCGGCAGGCCGAACAGCTTGAGCGTGATCGGCAGGCGTTCCTTAGTACACCGGTGGGGCAAGCTCGACAGTCCTTCGAGCGCGGCGATCTCGTCTTCCAGTGCTCAATCGACGTGATGAGCCAGCAAGCCATCATCGTCGCGATGGTAGGCAGCGGGACGGCACAGGCCGCGAAGGATCCAGTGGTCGTCCTCAACGCCGTGTGCCGCGAGGGGTGGGACCTGGTCAACGGATCGTTCGTCTTCGTAGAGCAGGGGCAGCAGAGCCGGGACAAGTTCATGTCCTCAGGCCAGAACGTCGCAATTAAGGGGGAAACCGTCGGCTACTACCTCTTCAAGCGCTGCGAAGCGCTCCGACGCGGAAGTGAGACCGATGGCTGTGACAGCCTCAGCAGTCGCTCTCGGTAGGAGTACGCGCCCGCCCAGTTAAGCGGTGGTCAAACCATGGCCGGGCTTTCCTCGCCAGAGCGCTGCGCAAAACCGTGTACGAAGCAGCGCCCCGGCCAGAGCTGCGCCGTCTCTGGGCCGTGCGAGGCTGGCCACCAGTGGCAGAGGGCCACCGGGGGGGGACCGGCCCCACCCCGCTGTGGCCTGGGCTGCCGTAGACGATCTGCCACACTGGACGGACCATGCCTGCACCCGGAGGGCTTAGCTTCAGCTGCACCAACGGCGCCGGACAGCAGCAACATTGAGCGGCTTGAGGTTGCACCACCCCGCCGCAGTTCGACTCAGTGCAGGCCGTTGATCGAACCTGTACGGCACGGACCAATGCGGCGCGATGTTGCTCAACTGACGTCCCGCCACCGGGCAGCCGTCGCCCTGGCCCTCACCGCAAGCTGGCGCGCTGCCGCCGCCGATAACTCCAGTCGCACGCCCCCCGATCCGTCCGAGGCCGCGGTAGCGCGCAGCTTCGTTTCTGTCGTGTCCACACCCGCCGCGGTCAGCGCTTCGCCCAGCTCTGCCGCCGCCTGCGTCGCGTCTCGCCAGCCCGCCAGGTAGTCCACTCCACGTACCCACAGGACCGCGTCAGGGTCCAGGTCCTCACCGTCGAATCCGTTGTCCCCGATGCCATCCATTCTCTCAAGTCCCTTTCCCTGCAGGCTGGCTGAACGCTGTCCTTGCCGGGCCACGCCGTAGGAGGACACGACGAGGGCCCCGGTACCATCGGCACCGGGGTTCGTGATCGTTTGGGAGCGATCCCCTGCCGGACCACCCCGCGCCTGCCAGGGTTTGAGGGGTGGTCCGGCGTCATGTCTGCGGTTGTTGCGCGTAGTACCTCTTGCCGGACACCGGCCGGAAGGCGTCAGAAGCGTTGTCGGCCGCCGGGGTACTGGATCGCTTTGCGGCACTCCGGCGCATCGTCGGGCAGGGGCTCTTGGTCGAGCGCATGGCAGAGCGCAGCGTGGACCCGCTCCGCCTCAGCTACGGTCAGCCGCAGCGGAGCAGTTGCGACCAGGTCCCCATGGCGGGTGATCTGGAGCGTCAGCGCCATCTCTCCGTCCGGTCCACGGTTCACGGACTTGCTCGCTACCGGTGCGATCTCCCATCCCGGTGTCTCCCGTGCGGTCCGGCTCATCCGCTTGTCCCGCTGGCAGATGTCGGCAGCTCGTCCCACTCGGCATCGTCGTCCTCGGGTTCGGGCAGCCGTGCGCCTCTGCTCTCAGCGACCCTCAGCGCGTCCCGAAGTGCCTCACACAACCGGGCACTCAGGAAGCGGAGTTCCACGGCGCTGACCTTCTGGTTTTCGAGCATCATTGCTGCGTGGTCGAGCAGCTCGGCTCCCGTTTCGAGCTGGACCTCTTCCATTTCGTCGGCGAGCCGCGAGAGAGAGCTGTCTCCGTCGTCGGCCGCCAGGTACGAGCGCTGTCCGGCCGGACCGGGCCAGGGGAGGAGACGCAGGTTGGCGCTCACAATGCCACCGTCATCCATAGCGAGTCGCCCAGCGAGCCGGCGCAGCGGCCAGACTCAGCCCGGCGCTGCATCTGCTGCTCGTGGGCAACGAGGTAGGGACGGACGAGCTGAACATCCTCACCGCGGATCGGACCCCAGACGTACGGGTCAGCGATCCGCGGCACGCTGAGGCTCATCGTCGGCGTGTCCCCGCAGCCCACCACTGGGCTCGTCCCCGCCGCGCGATGGTTCCCCGGAGCGGGCAGTAAGAATTTCAGCAGCAACTCGAAAAACCTGCCGATATGGTTCCGCATGTCGACCTGCTTCCATCAGGTTGGCCATGCCCCGGGGTGCCGTCACGCACCGCCGGGGTCCTGTCTCGACAGTCAACGACCGTCTTTGACCAAGAGGCAGTGTTCATACGGGGGTTCACGTGCACACGAGGGGTTCGCGATATCGCTCAAGGGGGTTCGCTATGAACCCCCTCGGCCGCATCTGGTGTGACACGATGAACACTTGACGTGACGCCCGGGGGGTGTGCTCAGAACGTGAGCAAAGAACCGAACCGCAAGTTGGCCGCAGTCATGGCGGAGGCCGGAGCCTCGAACAAGGGACTGGCCAAACGGGTCCGTGAGGTCGCGCAGCGGCACGGCGAACACCTCGGTACGACGCACGTTGCCGTTCAGCGATGGTTGGACGGGAACGGTATCCAGCGGCAGACAGCCGTGTTCGTCGCCGAGGCGCTGAGCGACAAGTTACGGCGGAGGGTCACGCCGCAAGATCTGGGATTTCCCGGTACCGCGTCGGCCCTCACTCCCACGGTCCGCATGGGCTACGCCGACTCGCTGGCCGAGACGCTGAGCGCTCTGGACGGCCTTACACATCGACGTCCGGAAGACGGGCCGTCGGACGAGCCGCAGCTCCCGGACGTCGATGTGCACTCCGCCGCCCTCTCGTGGCTTGTCTCCCGCCCGGAAGGTGTGCCGACCGATGTTCCCGCCGCCCGTCGGGTCGGCATGCGTGACGTCGCTGCGATCCGGACCGCAGCGGGGTTCTTCATGCAGCTGGACTTCCAGTTCGGCGGCGGACACGCGCACAAGGCGTTCCGGCACTACTTCCGGGAAGACGTGCTGCCTCTGCTGGGAGCCAGCTACAGCGCCAAGGTGGGTGAGGCGCTGTTCCAGGCCGCAACGGAGATGTCACAGCTTCTCGCCTGGACCGCGTACGACAGCGGAAACCATGCCCTTGCCGACCGCTACATGCTCTCGACGCTGCGGCTCACCCAGGTGGCGGGCGACCGCATGATGGGCGCACGCATCCTGGCCAATATGAGCCACCAGGCCAACTACCTGGGCCAGGTGCCCCGGGCTCTGACACTGGCCCGCGCGTCGGTGGAAGGTGGCAAGGCCGCCTCCACGCCCCGTGCGATGGCGCTGTTCTCCGCCCATGAGGCGCGCGCCCTCTCGACAGCGCGGGACCACAAAGGTGCTGCTCGCGCGATGAGCGAGGCAGAGAGGTTCTTCGGGCGTGCCGACAGCGCAGACGATCCCGAATGGCTTTCGTACATGGATGAAGCCGAGCTGATCGGGGAGTTCTGCCACTGTTTCCGCGATCTCGGGCAGGGTGCCGAAGCCGTCTACTTCGCCGAACGCGCTGTCGAACTCACTGACCCTAAATACGCCCGTACGCTCGGGTTCTGCCGCATGGTGCTCGCCCAGAGCCAGCTGCTGAACGGCGACCTTGACGCTGCTGTGACGACCGCCGGTCTCGCCGTCGATGCCGGGGACGCTCTGGAGTCCGCTCGGTTCCAGCGGTACGTGGGCGACTTCCAGCGCGAGGTGTCCGCGTACGGGACGCACCCTGCCGTTCAGCAGTTCAGCGGGCAGGTACGGGACGCGATGAACCGGCTGGGCGACGAGTAGCCGAGGTCACCCGGGGTTCCAGTCGCGCGGTGCGTCCTCGTTCCGGAGCGAGGAGATTCGACGGGAGTACTCCGCAGCCGTCTCGGCGCTCTCGGACACGTTCTGCATGAGCCATGTGGTCATGTTGAATTCCTGCACTGCGCGGACGGTGGAGAAGCCCGACCACGTACGGAGATCCCGCCCGTAGGCGCCGACGAAGGCGCCGTACTGTTCCTTGGTCTGCCATCCCAGGCTGTGATGCTCGGTGGCGGTGACCATCAGGTCCCACTCGGGGTGGTCGAAGCTGAACCGCTCCAGATCGATCAAGATCACCTGATCATTCCGGTCCATCATCAGGTTCTGCACATGAGCGTCCCCGTGTACGGGCCCCTTCTCGGACTCGAACCGAAGGTCCGCCACACGGTCCCGCAACTCACGCGCGCGCTTCCGCAGGAACGCGCGGTCGTCCTCCGGTATGTCGACCGCCGCATTGATCCGTCGGTCGGTCCGGTCCAGGACGGGGTACGGAGGCAGGTTCAGCGTGTCCGGCAGGCTGAGCGAGTGCAGATCCCGGAGTACCGCGCCCAGCTCGCCGTACGTCGCCTTGCGGGCCCCCTCCTCGATCAGGTGCCAGAACGTCACCGGACGTCCGTCGACGACCATGGGCTGCTCCAGGTCATCGACCACGCGCGTCACGGGGAAGCCCTCACGCGACAGCCAGCGCGACACCTGAACCTCGCCCCGGGCAGAGTCCAGGTATTCCGTCGAACGGGCGATCCGCACCACCACAGGGTGGGAAGCTAGCCTGAACAGCGCGTTCTCCCCCAAGCGGATCAGGCGCGCTCCGTCACCGTCGAGCCCCGCCCGCCGACACGCCGCGGCCAGCACCTGCATAGCGGCGCCCGACGTGAACCCCTTTCCTGTGCTCCGCTCAGCATCAGACGGCATGCCCGTATCCACTCCCTCAACACCGCCAACCCGGTAGCGCAGACCGCCGAGGCAGGCAGCGGCCGGCAACAGACATCAAGGCGACCGTACCCACGGGCGGTGACGGCAGACGGGACCGGGGCATGTCGAGCGACCGTTCATGGGGCAACACTCCCCCAATCACCGGCCGGAGGCGCTGACCTGCCGGTATGCGATCCGAGGAAAAGGACTACGAACAATGCTTGACATGGATCAAGCCGTCGTTCCTGTGGATGATGTACCGCTGCGGGTGGGGCACCAAGGCGGACCAGGAGACGGTGCTCGCCGTGGAGATCGCGCGGGAGGGGTTCGACTGGGCGTTGCGGCATGCTTCTCTGTCGCACTACGACCCGGACGAGCACGCCGACCGGGGCGCCTGGAAGCGGGAGTTGAAGGGGGCGCCGGCGCGGGTGCAGTGGGACCCGGAGCGTGATCTGGGGTTGCGGGCGCTGCCGTACCGTTCACTTCAGCTGGGGCTGGCGGGGGAGGCGTCGCGGCGGTACGCGGATGAGTGGACCGTGGCGATCAGGGATGTCACGCCGCTGGCGCGGGAGGTCCATGCGCTGGTGCGGGCCGGGGAGCGGGCGGCGGCCGCCGCGCTGCTGCCCGAGGAGCGTCCCTACCCTGCACCCGAGGGAACTCCGGGCCTGCGCCGCGTGTCCTGACCCCGCTTCCCAAACGCGTAAATCCCGCCACCGCGCGGTCCGCCGTGGGCTGCTTCGTGTGGCGTACGGGTCGTAGCGAGGTCCGGCCAACTGAGCGCTGTTCACAGCCATTTGATGCATCGCTGCGCAACCTCCCCCTGCCCGGGAGACTCAGCCGCCGCCACAGTCAAGTCGGCCCGCTGAGGGCTCCCGCGACTCAGGGAGAGTGGCTCATATGCCTGACATGACCCGACGAAGACTCCTCGGTTCCGCGGCCGGCGCGGTCGGCGGCGCCGCCGCGCTGTCGCTGCTGCCGCCCAGCGTCCAGAAGGCCGTCGCCGCCGGACCCGCACGTCACGGCTCGCTGCACGACATCGAGCACGTCGTGCTGCTGATGCAGGAGAACCGCTCGTTCGACCACTACTTCGGCACGCTGCGCGGTGTCCGGGGCTTCGCCGACCCGGACGCGCTGACGCTGCCGGACGGCCGGTCCGTCTTCCATCAGCCGGACGCGCAGAACCCGGACGGCTATCTGCTGCCGTTCCGCCTGAACACGCACACCTCCAGCGCGCAGGCCATCCCCTCCACCAGCCATGCCTGGTCCGTGCAGCACGAGGCGTGGAACGGCGGGAAGATGGACCGCTGGCTGCCCGCGCACCGCAAGGCCGACGGCGTCAACGGGCCGTATGTGATGGGCTATCACACCCGTGCGGACATCCCGTTCCAGTTCGCGCTCGCCGAGACGTTCACGCTCTGCGACAACTACTTCTGCTCGGTCTTCGGCCCGACGTGGCCCAACCGGCTCTACTGGATGACCGGCACCCTCGACCCGGGCGGCACCCGGGGCGGGCCGGTGCTGAACAACACCGCGCCGCGGCCGTACCGCTGGACGACCTACGCGGAGCGGCTGGAGGCGGCGGGCATCAGCTGGAAGGTCTACCAGGAGGAGGACGACTACGGCTGCAATCTCCTGGAGCAGTTCCAGACGTTCCGGGACGCCAAGCCCGGGGAGCCGCTCCACGAGCGGGGGATGCGGGCGCAGCCCGCGGGCACCTTCGAGGACGACGCTCGCGCCGACCGGCTGCCGGCGGTGTCCTGGCTGATCCCCACCAGCCATCAGTCCGAGCATCCGGACTATCTGCCGGCCGCCGGCGCCGACTATGTCGCGCAGAAGATCGAGGCGATCGCGTCCAACCGGAAGGTGTGGGCGAAGACCGTCTTCATCCTCAATTACGACGAGAACGACGGGCTCTTCGACCATGTGCCGCCGCCGGTGCCGCCGCCTGGGACGCCGGACGAGTTCGTCCGCGGCCTGCCGATCGGCGGCGGTTTCCGGGTGCCGTGTCTGATCGTGTCGCCGTGGACGGTGGGCGGCTGGGCGGCCGGTGATCCCTTCGACCACACCTCGGTGCTGCAGTTCCTGGAGCGCTGGACGGGCGTCGAGGAGCCCAATATCAGTGCCTGGCGCCGATCCGCCTTCGGCGATCTGACCTCCGCGTTCGGCTTCCGGCACCGGGTGCGGCGGCCGCCGCGGCTGCCGGACGACACCGCCGAGCAGCTGGCCGACGCGCAGTGGGAGGTGGCGCATCTGCCGAAGCCGACGCTGCCGGGCGGCGGGCAGCGGCCGCCGCGCCAGGAGCGCGGGCGGCGCCGGCGGCGCTGAGGGGGCGGGCGGCGGCGCGGACGCGGGCCGGGCGCGCCCGGAAACGACAGTGCCGTACGGGCCGCCTCAGGGCGAGGCTTCCCGTACGGCACCGGGGGCGACGGCGCGCACCGCCGCGGAGCGCGTGGCCTCCTGTGGTCAGACCCCCGCGTAGGAGTGCAGACCCGTCACGAAGATGTTCACGCCGTAGTAGTTGAACAGGTAGCAGGCGAAGGCGATCAGGCCGAGCCAGGCGGCCTTGCGGCCCTTCCAGCCGGCGGTGGCGCGGGCGTGCAGGTAGCCGGCGTAGGCGACCCAGGTGATGAAGGACCAGACCTCCTTGGGGTCCCAGCCCCAGTAGCGGCCCCAGGCGGCCTCGGCCCAGATGGCGCCCGCGATGATGGTGAACGTCCACAGGGGGAAGACGGTGGCGTTGATGCGGTAGGCGAACTTGTCGAGCGAGGCGGCCGAGGGCAGCCGCTCCAGCACGGAGGTGGCGAAGGCGCCGGGCTGCTTGCCCGTCGGGTCGGCGAGCTTGGCCTCGTGGCGGTCGCGGAAGAGGAACAGCCCCGTGGAGACGGCACCGAGGTAGAGCGCGGCGCCGGAGATGATCGCGCAGCTGACGTGGATCCACAGCCAGTACGAGTGCAGCGCGGGCACCAGCTGGTCGCTGGCGGTGTAGAGCACCGAGACGGCCAGACCGAGGTCGAGCAGGACGCTGGTGACCAGGGGGAGCCCGATCCAGCGGACGTTCTTCTTGAGCACGAGCAGCAGCAGGAAGAGGCCCACCGCGACCGCGGCGAAGGTCGTGGAGAACTCGTACATGTTGCCCCAGGGGGCACGCTGCACGGACAGGGCGCGGGTGACGACGCCGCCCACGTGCAGCCCCCAGGCCAGCACGGTCAGCGAGATGGCGATCCGCCCGTAGAGGTCGCCCTTCTCGGTGCCGCCCGCGGCGCCGGGCCCGTCGGGGACGTCGCGGCTGCCGGCGACGGACCTGGTGACGACCTTGGGGCGCTCCAGTACGGCGGTCCCGGTGGCGCCGCCGGACCCGGCCTGGACGGACGCCATCGCGGGCGCCTTGGCCGGGGTGGTCAGGGCGGCGGCGGTGCGGCCGACCTTGCTGCGGCTGCCGAACACCCACTCGGCCATGTGCGCGAGGAAGGCGAGCGTGTAGACCGCCATCGCCGAGTAGACCAGCAGGTTGCTGTTGTGCGCCATTGTCTCGTTGGCTGCGGCAGCGAGGTTCACGCGCGCGCTCCTTCAGAGGGGTCAGCAGGTCCGGCGGAGTCGGTGGGCTCCGTGGGGTCTTCGGAGCCGGGGCCGGCGTCCGCGGCCGGTCCGGGCTTCGGGTCGGGCTTCGGTTCGGGTGCCGGGCCGGTCTCGTCGGCCGGGGCGAGGGGGGCGTCGGGCTCCAGCGCCAGCGCGAGCTCGGCGAGCTCCTCCGGCAGCCGGGCGGACTCGCTGCGGCCGAGTCCGGCCAGCTCGACGACGGTGCGGCCGTCGGCGCCCGGCTCGGCGCGGACCCACACCCGGCGCCGCTGGATGAACAGCGAGCCGGCCAGGCCGACCAGGGCGGCGGCCGCGCCGGTCAGGGCGAGGCCGTTGCCGGGCTGGTGGCTGATCTTGAAGCTGGCCCAGCTCTTGATGCCGGTGAACTTGATGCTGCCGTCACCGTGGGGCAGCTTCATCGTCTCGCCGGGCAGCATCATCTTGGCGACCGGGGCGCCCTTGTCCTTGTATTGCTTGAGGCGCTTCTTGTCGAGCTGGTAGACGTTCTGCGGCAGCCCGGACCCGACGCCCAGGTCACCGTGGTAGGCGGTCAGCGTCAGCACCGGGTAGTCCAGCGCCGGGAACTGGGAGAACATCGAGCCGGAGCCCTTGCCGCCGAACGTCGGCACGAAGAAGCCCTGGAAGCCGAGCTGATTGCGCTTGCCGTCCTTGGTCTGCGCGCCCGGGACCTTGACCACACCGGTCGAGGTGAAGTTCTTGGGGTCCTGCGGGAGGAAGGGCACCGCGCCCTGGTAGACGACCTTGCCGCGGCCGTCCTTGACGGTGACCTCCGGCGAGTAGCCGTGCGAGAGCAGGTAGACCTTCGAGCCGGCGATGTCGAGGGGGGTGTTCACCTCGATCGCGGTCTTGTGCTCCTTGCCGTCCGCGCCGGAGAAGTACCTGATGTGGGCGCGGAAGACCCGCGGGGTGCCCTTCTGCGGGCCGGACCGCTCGTAGGTCGCCTCGAACTTGTCGAGGGTGAAGCCGAACGGCTCCAGGGTGTCGGTGTCGAAGAAGGCACCGGACTTGAAGTCGTCGTACTGGGTGAGGCTGTTGGCGAAGCCGTCGCCCTCGGTGATCAGCTTGCCGCCCTCGGACTTCCACAGGCTGCCGACGGCGAACGCCACCAGCATCACGATCAGCGCGAGGTGGAAGACGAGGTTGCCGACCTCCCGCAGATAGCCCTTCTCGGCGGCGACCGCGGTGCCGTCCCGGTGGGCGCGGAACCGCCGCTTCTTCAGCAGCCGCTGCGCCGCGTCGAGGACCTCCTCGGGCGCCGCGTCGGTGCGCCAGGTGGTGTGGGCGGGCAGCCGGGTCAGCCGGCGCGGGGCGCCCGGCGGGCGGCCGCGGAGCTGTCCGACGAACTGCCAGCTGCGCGGCACGATGCAGCCGATCAGCGAGATGAACAGCAGCAGGTAGATCGCCGAGAACCACACCGAGCTGTAGACGTGGAACATCCCGAGCTTGTCGTAGATGTCGGCGAGGGTGCCGTGCTCGGCCTTGAACTGGTCGACCTTGACCGGGTCGATGCTGGTCTGTGGGATCAGCGAGCCGGGGATGGCGCCGATCGACAGCAGGAAGAGCAGCAGCAGCGCGATCCGCATCGACGTCAGCTGCCGCCAGAACCAGCGCGCCCAGCCCAGCGGGCCGAGCGAGGGGAGGCTGACGTCCTCGGTGGGCGCGGTCGAGAGCTGGGACCCGGCCGCGCCGAGATCGCTGCCCCCGTCGGCCGCGGGGCCCGGGTCGTGGGGGGTGCCGGTCTTGGTGGACATCAATCAGATCCCAACGGTGGAGCTTTGCGTCCATGCCTGCACCTCGGACATCAGACTGTCCCAGACGCCGGTGACGAGGAGGATGCCGAGCGCGATCATCATGCCGCCGCCGAGCCGCATGACCCACACGTAGTGCCGCTTGACCCAGCCGAAGGCGCCGAGCACCCGGCGGAAGGCCAGCGCGACCGCGATGAACGGCAGGCCCAGGCCCAGGCAGTACGCCACGGTGAGCAGGGCGCCGCGGCCGGCGCTGGCATCGTAGAACGTGAGCGTGCTGACGGCGGCGAAGGTGGGGCTCAGGCAGGGCGTCCAGCCGACGCCGAAGAGCACCCCGAGCACCGGCGCGCCGGCCAGGCCCATGGCGGGCTTCTTGTGGAAGCGGAATTCGCGCTGCCCGAAGTTCTTCAGGACGCCGGCGAAGGCCAGCCCGAGCAGGATCATCAGCACGCCGAGGACGCGCGAGATGACGTCCTTGTACTCCTGGAGGTCCCGGCCGACGAAGCCGAAGAGCGCGCCGCCGGAGACGAAGACCGCGGTGAAGCCGGCGACGAAGAGGCCGGCGCCGGCCAGCATCCGGCCGCGTCTGGCCTCGCCGAGGTCGGTGCCGGTGACGCCGGTGACGTACGACATATAGCCCGGGACCAGCGGCAGGACGCAGGGCGAGAAGAACGAGACGAGTCCGGCGAGCAGCGCGATGGGGGCGGCGGCGAGCAGGGTGCCGTTGAGGACGGTCTGGTTCTGCGCGGCGGCGGCGAGCAGGGTCACGTGATCACTTCTCGGCGATCAGCGGTTCGACCATTTTGCGCAGATCGTCCTCCGCGAGCGGGCCGATCGAGCGCGCGGCGATCTTGCCGTGCCGGTCGATGGCGATCGTGGAGGGGATGGACTGCGGGTTGAGGCTGCCCTTGGGGAAGCGCAGCATCAGCCGGCCGGTCGGGTCGAACAGGCTCGGGTAGGGCACCTTGTGCTCTTCCTCGAAGCTGGTGGCCTGCGACTTCTCGGAGTCGCGGGTGTTGATCCCGAGGAACTGGACGCCCTTGTCCTTGGTCTCGTTCGCGACCTTGGCGAAGTTCGGCGCCTCGGCGATGCAGGGGCCGCACCATGATCCCCAGACGTTGAGGATGACGACCTTGCCCTTGTAGTCGGCGACGTCCAGCTTCTTGCCGGTGGTGGACTCACCGGAGAGCTCGGGCGCCGGCTGCCGCTGGTCCTTCTTGACCGTGTCGACGCCGTTCTTGCCCTGGACGAAGCGGGTCTGGGCGGAGCCGCCGGAGGCGCCGTCGCCGCAGGCGCTCAGCGTCAGCGCGGCGGCCGCCGTCCCCGCGGCGAGCAGGGCGGCGCGGCGGCGGCTCGTGAGGCGGCGTGGGGCGCGGCAGGCACTCATGTGAAAAGTTTCGCATGGGCCCATTCCGGATCTTCCACGCCCCCCTCGCCGACCGCGTCCCCTCGCGAAGGGGCTTGTCAGGCCGCTGTCAGGTACGACTTCCAGCCACCGGCGGGCCGCTGTCCGACGGGGATCCGCTGGAGCCTGCGCAGCACCTCCGGGTCCTGGGCGTCGATCCAGTCGGTGAACTGCCGGAACGACACCAGATGGACATCCCGGTTCTGCTCATTGGCGATGTGCTTGAGCGCTTCCTCGACGGCGTCCATATAGATGCCGCCGTTCCACTGCTCGAAGTGATTTCCGACGAAGAAGGGCGCACGGTTGGTCTCGTACGCCCGGCGGAACCCGGAGATATAGGCGTCGGTGGCCTGCTGCCGCCAGCCCGGGTAGTTGACCGGCGGGGCCTTCGTGGAATTCCTCGACTGATTGGCGAGCATGTTGTAGTCCATCGAGAGGACCTCGAATGAGTGACCCGGGAAGGGGATCTGCTGGAGCGGGAAGTTCCAGAGCCCCATTTTCTTCTTGGGCCACATCTGCACTCCTCCGGGTGAACTGGCGTCATAGCGCCAGCCGAGTTCCCGGGCGGTGGGCAGCAGGTTTTTCTGCCCGAGGAGGCAGGGCGTACGGCTCCCGACCAATTCCTGCCGGTAGTCGAAGGGCAGCGGCTCCAGATCGGTGAAGCCGGTATGGGTGCGCCACTTGGTGACGAAGTCCATCACCTGATCGATCTCGGACTGCCATTCCTGCGGGCTCCAGTGCCTGACGGCGCCCCTGCCGGAGCAGAAGTGCCCGTTGAAGTGGGTACCGATCTCGTGCCCGTCCAGCCAGGCCTCCCGCACGTACTTGAGGGTCTCCTTGATGTGGTCGTCGCTGAGGAAGCCGATGTCGGAGGCGCCCTGCGGGTTTTTCGGCGGCTCGTAGAGGTGTTTTTGGGATTCGGGGAGGAGGTAGACCCCGGAGAGGAAGAAGGTCATGGCCGCGCCGTGGTCCCGGGCGAGTTTGAGAAAGCGGGGGAAGAGGCCGTTTCCGACCTCTCCGGCACCGTCCCAGGAGAAGACCACGAACTGCGGCGGGGTCTGACCGGGCTCCAGCCGTTCGGGGGATTTCGGCTGATGGGGCTGGGCTCCGGAATGCGCTGTCGAACCGTCACCGATGAGCTTGGGGCGGGCCTGGACGTTCGTTACGCGCTGCTTGTTGGCCCCCGCGTCCGGGTCCGGCGAGGAGCAGCCGGCGACGACCGGAGCCGCCGCCGCACCGACTCCCATACTCAGCAGGTTTCGCCGACTGATCGCGCGCATACCCTCGTCCCCTCGTGCTCGCCGAACTCAATATCCATATAAACGGACAACTGAGTGGAGGGCATGTTGAGCGGCGGGGATTCCGGGTCAGTCGCTCAGATATTTCATTTCGCGGCCTTTTGACGTTGCGCCATGTGATGCGCCGTCAGGCTCCGAAAGCCTTGGACTTTCCCTTGACGGGTTTGGCGCCCGCCAGAAGATGGGAGGGAACCAGGTCGCGCGCCGGTTCGCTGTACCCCACCGAAACGATCTTGTCGCCGTGGAAGGTGAAGGACGTCAGCGAGGCCAGCGTGCACTGCCGCTTCCGCGGGTCGTGCCACAGCCGCCGCCGCTCCGCGAAGCTGCGCACGATCCAGATCGGCAGCTGATGGCTGACCGCCACCGCCTCGTGGCCCCGCGCGGCGTCGCGCGCCGCGCCCAGCGCCGCCATCATCCGTACGACCTGCTCGATGTACGGCTCACCCCAGGACGGCCGGAACGGGTTCGTCAGGTACCGCCAGTTCCCCGGCTTCTTCAGCGCACCGTCGCCGACCCCGAAGGTCTTCCCCTCGAAGACATTGGCGGCCTCGATCAGCCGCTCGTCGGTGGCCAGATCCAGCCCCCGCGCACCGGCGATCGGCGCCGCGGTCTCCTGCGCACGCTCCAGCGGCGAGGCGACGACATGTGTGATGTCCCACTCCGCGAGATGCTCCGCCACCCGGTCGGCCATCTTCCGCCCCAGGTCGGAGAGGTGATAGCCGGGGCGGCGCCCATAGAGCACGCCATCGGGGTTGTGCACCTCACCGTGCCGCATCAGATGCACGACGGTGATCTCTTCGCTGCTCATGTCACCCATTCATTCAGTGGTCTCAAGCGGTGCCGGCCCGTACGCCGGAGCCGTCAGGCCGTCGCCCCGGCCGCGGCGCGCGCGGCGGCCGGCAGTGCGGCGGCGATCCGCTCGACGGCCGCGGTGTCGTGCGCGGTCGAGACGAACCACGACTCGAAGGCGGACGGCGGGAGGTAGACGCCCTGCTCCAGCATCGAGTGGAAGAAGGCGGTGAAGCGGAACGCCTCCTGCGCCTTGGCCCCCTCGTAGTCGGTCACCTCGGCGTCCGTGAAGAAGACCGTGAACATGTTCCCCGCGGCCTGGACCCGGTGCGCCACGCCCTCCTTCGCCAGCGCCGCGGTGACCAGGCCCCGCACCTCCGCCGAGACCGCGTCGACCTTCTCGTACGCGGCGTCGTCCAGCAGCCGCAGCTGCGCGACACCGGCGGCGGTGGCGACCGGGTTCCCGGACAGGGTGCCCGCCTGGTAGACCGGGCCGGCCGGGGCGAGATGCGCCATGACGTCCGCACGGCCGCCGAAGGCCGCCGCCGGGAAGCCGCCGCCCATGACCTTCCCGAAGGTCATCAGATCCGGACGGACACCATCGATCCCGTACCAACCGGCCTTGCTGACGCGGAAGCCGGTCATCACCTCGTCGGAGATGTAGAGCGCCCCGTCGGCGGCGCACAGATCCTTCAGGCCCTGGTTGAAGCCCGGCAGCGGCGGCACCACGCCCATGTTGCCCGGCGACGCCTCCGTGATCACACAGGCGATCTCTCCCGGGTGCGCGGCGAACGCGGCCCGCACCGCCTCCAGGTCGTTGTACGGCAGCACGATCGTGTCGCCGGCCTGCGCGCCCGTGACCCCCGGCGTGTCGGGCAGCCCGAAGGTCGCCACGCCCGACCCGGCCGCGGCCAGCAGCGCGTCCACATGGCCGTGGTAGCAGCCGGCGAACTTGATCACCTTGGGCCGGCCGGTGAACCCGCGGGCCAGCCGGATCGCCGACATCGTCGCTTCGGTGCCGCTGGAGACCAGCCGTACCTGCTCGACCGGCTCGACCCGGGCCACGATCTCCTCGGCCAGCTCGACCTCGCCCGCGCCGGGCGTACCGAAGGACGTACCGCGGGCGACGGCCTCCTGGACGGCGGCGATCACCTCGGGGTGGGAGTGGCCGAGAATCATCGGCCCCCACGAGCACACGAGGTCGACATACTCACGGCCGTCGGCGTCGGTGAGGTACGGACCGGCACCGGACACCATGAAACGGGGCGTACCGCCCACAGCGCGGAAAGCCCGCACCGGAGAGTTGACGCCGCCCGGCGTCACGGCGGACGCGCGGTCGAACAGCGACTGCGAAACAGGGGCTTCATACGGAAAAGACACGGCGATCCTGACCTGCATAAACGGAGGGAGGGCGGTGGCTCGTGGGCCCGGCCCGGCTGACAACGGTGCGGGAATCCCCTCGCGGTACGCCTTCAGGCGCCGCTCGGTTCACTCTCGATCCTTTTTTGATTCCTCTCGCTTTCGACCGGGCGTCAGCCCCCACTCGTCTGCGAAACTGTGGAGACGTACGAGTAAGTCACGCAAGCAATGGTCTCAGAGGCGCACGGGGGCGTGCGGCCGGGCGTTTCACACGCCGGTGACGGGGGAGGTCTCTGAGACGATGATCGGGTTGCGCGGCTGGGGCTGCGAGTGGTCGGGTGGAGATATGCATCGCGGTGGCGAAGTGGGCGAGGGAACCAATGACCGGGGTCCCGACCGCGCCCAGCGCGGCCGTCACCGGCGCGAGGAATCCACGGGCGACAGGACCACGCGCGAGGAGACCACCGGCGACAGGACCACGGGCGGGGAAATCAGAGGCGGCCGCATGGGGGTGACGTACAGGTACTTCGGTGCGCCCAACGGTGCCACCGCGGCCCGGGTCCCGGTCTCCATGCGTCCCGAGGAGCTCGGCGGTGACGAGCTCGGCATGGGCGGCATGTTCAGCAAGATCAAGCCGGAGACGATGGCCGCCATGGTCCTCACCGGTATAGAGGGCATACCGCTCCATAAGGTTCCGCCGCTCGAACTCGTCGTCCTGCACCCCGACTACGCCGTCGTCAAGCTGCCGATGACCGTGGTCGACCCGCTGCGCGGGGTCGGTGAGGAGTCGGTCGGCGCGGCCGCCTTCATCTGGTCCACCGTCCCCGACCGGGGCGGCCCGCGGGACGCCTTCACCGTCTACCAGCTCCTGCACGAGTGGCAGGACTTCAGCCACCGGCTGCACGAGGCGGGGCACCAGGCGTACTGCCTGGTCTGGCCGTAACGGTTCAGCGCGGGCGGCGCCGGGCCCCGGCGGTCACCACGTCGGGCGGGCCGAGACACCGCCGTCCACGACCAGGTCGTGACCGGTGATCCAGGACGCCATCGGCGAGGCGAGGAAGACACAGGCGTCACCCACGTCCTGCGGGGTACCCAACCGCCCGGCGGGGGCCGCCGCTTGCCAGCGGCGCACCCCCTCCGGCCAGTCCTCGGCCAGGCCGGGCCGGCCGATCAGGCCCGGCGAGACGCTGTTGACGCGGATGCCGTCCGGCCCGTATTCGAGCGCCGCGGCGCGGGCGTGCATCACCACCGCCGCCTTCGACGCGCAGTAGTGGGCGTGCCGCGGCGCCGGGCGGTCCGCCTCGATCGAGGCGATATGGGTCACCGAGCCGCCGCCGGCCGCCCGCATCACGGCCGCCGCGGCCTGGGTGCAGGCGAAGACGCTGTGCACATTCGGGTCGGTCACCGCCCGCCAGTCGGCGAGCGACATCGCCGCCAGCTCCTGGGTCGGCTGCACCCCCGCGTTGTTCACCAGCGCGGTGAGCCGGCCGCGCCAGCCGGCCGCCTCCGTCACCAGTCGGTGGCACTCCTCCTCGACGGCCAGATCGGCGCGCAGCGCCAGCGCGCTCCCGCCGTCCGCCTCGATCTCCGCGACCAGCTCCTGCGCAGCGTCGGCGCCCGTACGGTAGTGCGCCACGACGGCGGCTCCGGCGGCGGCGAACCGCCGTGCGATCCCGCGGCCGAGGACGCCGGCGGCGCCGGTCACGAGGGCGACCTGGCCTCGGAGGTCAGGGAGGGCCGGATGGCGGGCGGCCTCGGGCGGGTTGGCGGTCATGGCCGGCTCAGCGCGGTGATCCGCGCCGCCTCGCCGGGGAAGCGCGCGGCCAGTGCGGCGGCGTCCCCGTGCTCGTAGTCCTCGAAGGTGAAACCGGGCGCCATCGTGCAGCCGAAGAGCGACCAGGAGCCGCCGTCGGCGACCTCGGCGGCCATCCACGTACCGGCGGGCACCGTGAACTGGACGTGCTGCCCGCCCAGGACGTCCGGCCCGAGGGTGACCGTACGGGCCGTGCCCCCGCCGCGGTCCTCCTGGAGGAGGAACAGGGTGAGCGGGTCGCCCCGGTAGAAGTGCCAGATCTCGTCGGACGGCAGCCGGTGCAGGGCGGAGAAGTCGCCCGGCTCGGCGGTCAGCAGCATCACCATCGCGGTCCCCTCAGGGCGTCCGTCGGCGCGCTCGGGGCCCGCCCACGTGCGCCGGTAGCGCCCGCCCTCACGGGGCAGCGGCATCAGCCCGTAGAAGTCGATCAGCGCCTGGGGCAGGGGGTCGCGGGAGGTGCGGTGCTCATCCATCTGCGGGCTGCCTCCGCCTCTCCGCGACTGCCGGTCGCTCCACCCTAGGCACGAAGTCCGCGGTGCGCAGGCGCAATCGGGCCATGTCCGGCGCCCCCGGCTGCCGCCCCGTCAGTCGGCCGTCCAGTGCGGGTCGCGGCCCGTCTCCGCCAGCAGCACGTCCAGGTCACAGGCCCCGGGAGGTACGGGGACCGGGGCGGCGAAGACGTTCATCGTGCGGGCCGTCGGGGCCATCCGGGCGGCCAGCGCCCGCAGCTCGGTCACACAGCCAGCGGCCGGCGCGTACGGCCGGCCGATCGCCCGTGCCAGGTCCCAGGCGTGCACGGTCAGATCCAGCAGCACCATGGCGCCGACGGTCCGGGCGGGCAGTTGCATCCCGCCGGTCAGCCCGTCCTCCGCGCCCGGCGCCGCCCACGCCTCGACCAGCCGCACCGTCTCGTCCGCGAACCGGTCGGGCCACTGCGCCCCGTACTCACCGAGCCGGTCAGGGGTGTGGCTGAAGTCCACGTCCTTCTTGGCGGCCAGTGTCTGAAAGGCGACGACCACCTGGAAGAGGTGGTTGAGCAGCGCGCGCACGTCGTACTCGGAGCAGGGTGTGGGCCACCCCAGCTGGTCGTCGCGTACCGCGCGGAGTACCGGGAGCGCCGCCCCGGCCGCGGCGTCGAGGAGGGCGCTGATGGGCGGGGGCGGGCCGTCCTGGCCGGTCGCGTGGGGCGGGTGGGGTGCGTCGGCCGGGTGGGATGCATTGGCCGGGTGGGGTGCGTCGGCCGGTCGGGACGTGTGTGCCGCCGCGCCGTGGTGTGTTTGATCCGGAATGTCGCGTGTGTCGCTCATACCGAGGACGCTACGGGCCACCGCCGACGGGGGATTGAAAAAACGCGACAGGCCGGCTCACGATCGCCGCAGTCCGTCCTAGGATCCGAGGCATGGCTCCACGGCGCGACACCCGGGGCATCGTGGACGCCCCCGGGCTCTTCACGCGGGTGCGCTTCCGCCGCCGCACCCCCGCCGCCCCGCTGCGCCCGTATGTCGAGCACTACTGGCTGATCGACTGGGACCTGTCCGAGCCGTACGCCACGCACGTCGTCCCGCATCCGTGCGTGAACGTGGTCTTCCAGCGGTACGCCGACCGCCCCGGGTTCGGCGAGGTCGCGGGCGTCGGGCTGGAGCTGTTCGCGCAGAAGCTGGCGGGGCGCGGGCGGGTGTGCGGGGTGCAGTTCCGGCCCGGCGGGTTCCGGCCGTTCACCCCGGAGCGGCCGGCCACGGACTGGACGGACCGCCGGCTGCCGCTGGCCGCCGCCTTCGAGCCCACCGATGCCGCGGCCGCCGTACTGGAGCCGGCCGACGAGGACGCCCGGGTCGCCGCGCTCGACGCCTTTCTGACCCCGCTGCTGCGGGCCGGGCCGCGGGTTCTCGCCCAGGCCGAACTCGCCATGGGGCTGGCCGACCGGATCCGCACGGACCGCACGATCCGCCGGGTCGCCGACTTCGCGCAGGCCGAGGGCCTGTCCGTACGGGCCCTTCAGCGGCTGTTCGCCGGGTATGTCGGGGTCAGCCCCAAGTGGGTGCTGCTGCGCTACCGGGTGCACGAGGCCCTGGAGCGCGCCGCCTCCGGGACGGCGGTGGACTGGGCCGCGCTCGCCGCCGAGCTGGGCTACAGCGACCAGGCGCATCTGGTCCGCGATGTCACGGCCACGGTGGGGGTGCCGCCTACCGCGTATGTGGGGTGAGTGGGGGGTGGTGGCCGGGCGGCGGGGGGGGGGCTCCGGGCCCCGGGTGGTGGGGCTCTCCGGGCCATCTTGCTCGTTCGGGCGCGGGCGCTTCCCCGCCCCCTCCCCCTCCCCCTCCTCCCCCTTCGGGGGAGGGGGCGGGGGGGTGGGGGGTGGGGGTAGGAGGTAGGGGCGGTGCTCAGGGGTGGTCGGCCGTCAGATAGCGCTGGACGGTGGGGGCCAGCCAGGCGATGAGCTCGTCGCGGCTGAGGTCCACGGCCGGCGGAATGTGCAGCACATAGCGGCACAGCGCCATGCCGAGTATCTGGGAGGCGATCAGCGCGGCGCGGGTCGGCGCCTCCTCGGGCACCGGGCAGACCGCAGCCAGGACCGGCTTGATCTGCTCGGCGAACACGCCTCGCATCCGCTCCGCGCCCGCCTCGTTGGTGACGCCGACCCGCATCATCGCCGTCAGCGTCTCGTCACACTCCCAGCGCTCCACGAAATGGCGCACGAGCCGGGCGCCGGCCTCGTCGCGCGGGTAGGGGGTGAGGTCCGGGGCGTGCACCTCGATCTCGGAGGCGGCCGCGAAGAGGCCGGCCTTGTTGCCGTAGTAGCGCATCACCATCGACGGGTCGATCGCCGCGTCCCTGGCGATGGCTCGGATGGTGGCGCGCTCGTAGCCGTCCGAGGCGAAGCGGTCCCTGGCGGCGGCGAGGATCGCGGCCCGGGTGGCGTCGGAGCGGCGGGGGCGGGCGGCGTCGGCCGCTTCGTCCGACGCGAGGCCGTCGGCGGCGGCGTCCGCGGGAGCGTCGGGCAGCGCGACAGGCGCCGTGGTGGGGGCGGCACCCGGTACGGCGTCCATGGAGGGGGCGTGTTCAGCCATGCCAACAACAGTAGGCCAACACCTGTTGACACGCCAGGCCCGGGAGTCCTACGCTTGCCAACAAGCGTTGACCAACATGCGTTGGCAGAGCCACGGGAGGCGGAAGCCATGCACGCCATGAACCGCAGGACCGACCGGAGCGACGGCGCGGGGGCCGACCCCCGCGGGGCGCACGACACGGACGTCATCGTCGTGGGCGCCGGGCCGACCGGCCTGCTGCTCGCCGGAGACCTCGCCGAGGCGGGGCTGGGGGTCACGCTCCTGGAGCGCCGCCCCGCCGAGATCAGCAACCTCACCCGCGCCCTCGTCGTGCACGCCCGTTCCCTGGAGCAGCTCGACGCCCGCGGCCTCGCCGATGAGCTGTTCGCCGGCGGCCATCCGCTGACCGGCCTCCGCCTCTTCGGCCGGGCCACCATCGACCCGACCCAGCTCCGCTCCCGTTTCCCCTTCGTGCTGGTCACGCCCCAGTTCGAGGTCGAGCGGGTCCTGGAGCGGCGGGCCCGCCGGGCCGGTGTCACCTTCCGCCATGACTCCGAGGTGCTCGGCCTCGACCAGGACGCCGAGGGTGTGACGGTGCGCTTCCGGACCGCCGAGGGCCCCGGCTCCGTGCGCGCCGCGTATGTGGTCGGCACCGACGGCGTCCGCAGCACCATCCGGGAGGCCGTCGGCCTGCCCTTCCCCGGCAAGTCAGTGATCCGCTCGCTGGTGCTCGCCGATGTTCGGCTGGCCCAGGAGCCCGGCTCACCCCTCACCTTCAATGCCACCGGCGACGCGTTCGCACTGATCGCCTCGTTCGGCGGCGGGTGGTACCGCGTCATCGGCTGGAACCGCCGCCGCCAGGCCGCCGACGACGCGCCCGCCGATCTCGACGAGGTCCGCGAGCTGACCCGGCTCGCCCTCGGCAGTGATTACGGCATGCATGACGCCCGCTGGATCTCCCGCTTCCACAGCGACGAGCGCCAGGTCCCCTCCTACCGCGTCGGCCGTGTCTTCCTCGCCGGCGACGCCGCGCATGTGCACTCTCCCGCCGGCGCCCTGGGCATGAACACCGGCCTCCAGGACGCCGCCAACCTCAGCTGGAAGCTGGCCGCTGTGCTGCGGGGCCGGGCCCCCGACGGACTGCTGGACAGCTATCAGACCGAGCGCCACCCGGTGGGCAAGCAGGCGCTGCGCAGCAGCGGCACCCTCATCCGGCTCGCCCTGCTGCCCACCGCCCCCGGGCATGCCGTCCGCGCCCTCGCCGCCCAGCTCGTCAACCATGTGCGGCCGCTGGCCCGCCGGGCGGTACGCACCATCTCCGGCCTCGGTATCGCCTATCCGGCCGGGCCCGGCGCCCACCCCCTCGCAGGCCACCGCGCCCCCGATTTCCGGCTGGCGGGCGGCAGCCGCCTCTATGAGCTCCTCCGCCAGGGCCGGTTCGTCCTCATCACCCCCGCCGACGAGCCCGGCGTCCCCCAGGCCCCGGCGAGCGGCGGGGACTCCCCCCGGCCCGCCGATGACCGCGTAGTGACCGCCTCTTGGCGGAGCGAGCGCCGCACGGCCCTGCTCGTACGCCCGGACGGCTATATCGCCTGGGCCACCGACGCCACCGCCCCCGCCGCCCGCACCGCGGCGCTACGGGGCGCCGTCGCCCACTGGACCGGCACCGAGGACGGCGCCTCCATAGCCACCGCCCTCACCCCTCCAGCACATGCCGCAGATACGCCCGCGGGTCGCTGAGATAGCGCCGCCAGTGGTCGACCAGCCCCAGCTCCGCCCACTCCACGCGTCGCATCCCGTGCTCACCGACCTCGACGATCTCGGCGCCGGGCAGCGCCGTCAGCAGTGGGGAGTGGGTGGCGCAGATGATCTGCGCACCGTCCCTCCCCAACTCGTCCATCAGCCCCACCAGTTCAAGACAGGAGGAGAAGGACAGGGCCGCCTCGGGCTCGTCCATCACATAGAGGCCGCGCTGCGCGAACCGTTCCCGGAAGGCCATCAGAAAGCCCTCCCCATGACTCATGTCGTCCGGGGACCGCGACAGCTTCAGCGCATCCCGCTCCCGGTTCAGCGCCTCCATCGCGGTCTCGGCCCGGAGGAAGAACCCCCGCCGGCGGACCCGCGGCCCGCGCACCATCCTCCGCCCCTCACGCGTCGGGTCGAACCGCATCAGCCCGCCGAGCAGCGACGCCTCCCGCGAGCTGGCGTACTTGTATCCGGCCGAACCCCCATAGGAATCCAGCCCGAAGCCCTCCGCCAGCGCCTCGGCCAGGGTCGACTTACCCGAACCGTTCTCCCCTACCAGAAAGGTCACCGGGGCTCCGAAGGCCAGGCCCTCCTCAGCCAGTTGGCGCACACACGGCACCGTCCAGGGCCAGCCGTCCTCCACCGCCCCCGTCCCCTCCGGCACGTCCACGTAAGCCCGTTCGATCAGCATGCCTCCGAAGCTGCCACACCCCACTGACAATCCCCCGCGCCCCGCCACCGCAGCCGGGCTCCCCTCCGCACGCTTCCCCTCCGTACGCATCCGCTCCGTACGCTTCCCCCATGCTCATCGCCCGCTCCGCTGTCCTCTTCGTCGTCGCCGCCCTCTTCGAGATCGGTGGCGCCTGGCTGGTCTGGCAGGGCGTCCGGGAGCACAGGGGCTGGGCCTGGATCGGCGCCGGAGTGCTCGCGCTCGGGGTGTACGGCTTTGTCGCCACGCTCCAGCCGGACGCCGAATTCGGCCGGATCCTCGCCGCGTACGGCGGTGTCTTCGTCGCCGGATCGCTGGCCTGGGGCATGGTCGCCGACAGCTATCGCCCCGACCGCTGGGACGTGATCGGCGCGCTGGTCTGTCTGGCCGGCATGGCAGTGATCATGTACGCCCCCAGGGGCCGTTGACCGGCCTGCATATCCTGGCCGCGGACCGTCTCCCCCGGCTCATGAGGAGCAGGGGCCCCATCGCCCGAGGAGAGTGCATGACCGCCGAGGCCCGTACCGCCGTCGTCACCGGAGCGAGCAGCGGCATCGGCGCCGCCACCGCGCGAGCGCTGGCCGCGGCCGGCTACCACGTGGTGCTCACCGCCCGCCGCAAGGACCGCATCGAAGCGCTCGCCGCCGAGCTGCCGAACGCCGAGGCCTACGCCCTCGATGTCACCGACCGCGCCGCCGTCGACGCCTTCGCGGCCACCCTGGACCGCTACCCGTCCGTCGACGTACTGGTCAACAACGCCGGCGGTGCCCTCGGCGCGGAGCCGGTCGCCACCGGTGACCCCGCCGACTGGCGGACCATGTACGAGGTCAATGTGCTGGGCGTGCTCCATATGACCCAGGCGCTGCTGCCCGCGCTCACCGGCTCCGGCGACGGCACCGTCGTCGTGCTCTCCTCCACCGCGGGCCATGGCACGTACGAGGGCGGTGGCGGTTATGTCGCCGCCAAGCACGGTGCGCATGTCATCGCCGAGACCCTCCGGCTGGAGCTGTGCGGCGAGCCCGTCCGCGTCATCGAGGTGGCCCCGGGCATGGTCAAGACCGATGAGTTCGCCACCACCCGCTTCCGTGGCGACACCGACAAGGCCGCCAAGGTCTACGCGGGCGTCGACCAGCCGCTCAGCGCGGAGGATGTCGCCGACACCATCACCTGGGCGATCACCCGCCCCTCCCATGTCAACGTCGACCTCCTGGTGGTCCGCCCCCGCGCCCAGGCCTCCAACTCCAAGGTCCACCGCACCGGTTGAGCCACCCGGCGGGCACGGCCGCCCGCCGTACGATCACCCCGAACCCGAACCCGAACCCGAAACCGAAACCCGAAAGCCGAAATGCGGGGCCTGGGGACACCCCTCGCCGGGTGTCCGGGCCCCGTGTCCTGGGGCGTACCGCTCACGGCAGTGGCCCATTGACCGCCACCGGGCATGGAGCCCCGCCCGAGCCACCACCGACGGGGACCGCCCCACCACTACGGACACCAGCCCCACCCCACCACTACGGCCACCGGCGCGCGCCCCACCACCACGGACGGCAGCGCCCGCCCCACCACCACGTGCACCGGCACCCGCCCGGCCACCAGCCCCCTCCACCGCCTCGACCACCCACAACCAGCTCCCGCCCCCCTCACCCCCAGCTCGGCCATTCGGCCGCCATGGGCTCGCGCAGCGTGCCGGACCACGGTGTGGTGAACACGGAAGCGTGCCGACTCCCGCGCCGGGGAGGCATCGGGCGCTCAGCCGTGGAAGGACAAGGCATGCACATAGCCGGGGCCCTGGCGGGCCGTAGGTGGTACGCCGCGGTCGTGACCGCGGCCGTGACCTGCTCAACGGTCCTGACCGGGCCGGACCTCGCCGCGGCCGGCGGTCCGCCGGCGCCTTCGGGGACGGTTCCGCGGCTGGCGTGGCACCCCTGCGTCCAGGGCGGACAGTTCGACTGCGCGACCGCGAAGGTGCCTCTGGACTACGGCAACCCCGGCGGCCGCACCATCGAACTGGCCGTCATCAAGCGGAAGGCGACCGACCCCCGGCGGCGCCTCGGCACCCTGTTCTTCAACCCCGGCGGACCCGGCGGGCCGGGCACCATCCAGATGCCGCAGACCTACCCGTTCTTCCCGCGCGAGGTGCGGGAGCGGTTCGACATCGTCAGCTGGGATCCCCGCGGAATCGGCAGCAGCACCGCGGTGAACTGCTTCGCCGGCCCCGCGGAGGCCCGCGCGTGGAATGCGAGCAGACCGGCCGGCTTCCCCGTGGGCGCGGCGCAGCGGGCGGCCTGGA
This sequence comes from Streptomyces sp. NPDC029466, assembly GCF_055574515.1. Lineage (NCBI taxonomy): Bacteria > Bacillati > Actinomycetota > Actinomycetes > Kitasatosporales > Streptomycetaceae > Streptomyces > Streptomyces sp. NPDC029466. The sequence goes on along the minus strand of NZ_JBVHZH010000026.1, from coordinate 33,596 downwards.
TCGCCGCGTACCGGGAGCTGGGCCGGCGCTGTCAGCAGCGCGATCCCGAGCTCCTGCGCCATGTGTCGACCGCCGACACCGCGCGCGACCTCGACGGGCTCCGCCAGGCGGTGGGCGCACCGCAGCTCACCTACCTCGGGGTCTCCTACGGCACGTTCCTGGGCGCCACCTACGCCAACCTCTTCCCCGGCAAGGTCCGCGCCATGGTCCTCGACAGCACCATCGACCCGCAGGCATGGACGAACCACGCCTCGCACGAGGCCCCCCGGGTCCCGACGTTCCTGCGGATGGGCTCGGACCGCAGCGCGGCCGCGACCCTGGACCAGTTCCTCAGGCACTGCGGCGCCACCACCACGGCCCGCTGCGCCTTCTCCGCCGGCGGCCCGAAGGCGACCCGGGACAAGTTCGACCGGCTGATGCGGCGGCTCCGGCAGCGTCCCGTGGGCGCGTGGACCTATGGCCGTACGGTCGGTGACGTGGTGAACAGCCTCTACAACGTCGACCCCGGATGGGCCTACCTCGCCGCCCGGCTCCAGACCCTCTGGCAGGGCCGCGCCCCGGACCCGACCCCGCCGCCACCCGCACCACCGGTCCCGAACCCGAATCCGTACACCGGCGAGGAACAGGCCGCCGCGGTGTTCTGCGGCGACAGCCCCAATCCGCGTGACCCCTGGGCCTATCACGCCCTGGCGGAGGCCTCCGCCCGCCGCGCGGGCGACGCCGGGCGCTTCTGGACGTGGGCGGGGGAGCCGTGTGCCACCTGGCCGGCGGTCGCCGCCGACGCCTACCGCGGCCCGTGGAACAAGCCGACGGCGCACCCCGTCCTGGTGATCGGCACCACCTACGACCCCGCCACCCCCTACTCGGGCGCCCAGGCGCTGGCCAAAGAACTGGCCCGTGCCCGCCTGCTCACCCAGCACGGCTACGGCCACACCGAACTGACCAACCCCAGCACCTGCGTCCACGCCTATGAGAGCCGCTACTTCATCGAGGGCACACTCCCGCCCCCCGGCACGGCGTGCCGACAGGACACGCACCCCTTCGCCACCCCCGTACCCCGCGGCGGCGTCGCCACCGGCGGCGGAGCGATGGCCGGCCGCGTCTCCCGGGCCGGCGGCCGCTCCGCGGGCGGGGTCACCTCTTGACGCAGCTGACCGGCATGGGCGTCCGGCTCACTCGGTGCTGACGACCACCGTGCGCATGACCTTGTCCGCGAAGGTCTGGCCCTTCGCGTCCCACGCCGGCCACAGGTAGCCGATGCTGCACGGGGCGCTGTCCAGCCCGTGGCAGATCCGGCGCAGCAGGGCCTTGCCGAAGCCGAGCGGCTGACCGTTCTGCTCGCTTATGAGCCGGATCTTCATGGCCTTCTTGCCCGGCGACGCGCCCTTGCCCTCCTTGACGAGGATGACGATGTTGGCGATGACGGCCCACAGGACGGCGATCACCAGCAGGGCAATGATGATCGGGACCCTTGTCTTCTCCCTCTCGGCCTGGCAGGCGGAGTCGCCCAGGCAGCCCTGCAATGACTGCTCAAGGAAGATCGCGATGAAGACCGCAAGGACCGGCACCAGCCCGGCCACCAGGAAGTCGATCAGAAAGGCACCGAAACGGCTGCCCCAGCTCGCGTACACCCCGGGCCCGACCGGCATGCCGGGCTGCTGCGGGTAGCCCTGGCCGGGCACGGGCTGCTGCGGGTAGCCATAGCCCGGCGCGGCCTGCTGCGGGTATCCGTACGGGGCCGGCTGCTGCGGGGCTCCATACGGGGCCGGCGGCGGCTGCTGGCCGTAGGGGTTGTTCGGGTCGCCGAAGCTCATCTGTGGTTTTCCTCCGAGGTGTCAGGGGACGACGCGCCGTGACTCGGAGGTAAAACAGGCTTCACCGGCCCGCCCCCGACGATGCCTGCGGCACTGCTGCCCGACGATCCTTCTGGTTCCGGCTCGGCTCTGTCCAATCAGGGCCGGGAGCGATGGCCACCACAGCTGCCACAAGGAGGCGGGCCGACCGGCGGCCGTCACTCCGGGATGTGATGCACGGTCAGAAACCGACCGCCCCGGACCACATGCGGCCCGGGGCGGTCGGAAGGGCAGTCGAAGGGCGGTCGATCACGCGAGGCGCCGCGCTCACCCCTTCACGCAGATGACCTGCTTGAGCTTGGCGACGACCTCGACCAGGTCGCGCTGCTGGTCGATGACCCGCTCGATCGGCTTGTAGGCGCCCGGGATCTCGTCGACCACACCGGAGTCCTTACGGCACTCCACGCCCCGCGTCTGCTCCTCCAGATCCCGGGTGGAGAACCGCTTCTTCGCGGCGTTCCGGCTCATCTTGCGGCCGGCGCCGTGGGAGGCGGAGTTGAAGGACGCGGGGTTGCCGAGGCCCTTGACGATGTAGGAACCGGTGCCCATCGAGCCCGGGATGATCCCGTACTCGCCGCTGCCCGCCCGGATCGCACCCTTACGGGTCACCAGCAGGTCCATGCCGTCGTACCGCTCCTCCGCCACATAGTTGTGGTGGCAGGAGATCACGTCGTCGAAGGTCACCTTCGCCTTCCTGAACTCCTTGCGGACCACGTCCTTGAAGAGCGCCATCATCACGTCCCGGTTGTGCCGGGCGTACTCCTGCGCCCAGAACAGGTCGTTGCGGTACGCCGCCATCGGCGGGGTGTCCGCGATGAAGACGGCGAGGTCGCGGTCGACCAGGCCCTGGTTGTGCGGCAGCTTCTGCGCCTGGCCCATGTGGAACTCGGCGAGCTCCTTGCCGATGTTCCGGGAGCCGGAGTGCAGCATCAGCCACACCACACCGTCGTCGTCGAGGCAGAACTCGATGAAGTGGTTGCCTGAGCCGAGCGACCCCATCTGCTTCGTGGCCCGCTCCTGACGGAACTTGACCGCTTCGGCGACCCCGTCGAACCGCGCCCAGAAGTCGTCCCACCGGGCCGTCGGGAAGCCGTGGAGCCGCCCCGGGTCGACCGGGTCGTCATGCATGCCCCGGCCCACCGGAATCGCCTGCTCGATCTTCGAGCGCAGCCGGGAGAGGTCGCCGGGCAGGTCATCGGCGGTGAGCGAGGTCCGTACCGCGCTCATCCCGCAGCCGATGTCGACACCGACCGCCGCCGGGCAGACCGCGCCGCGCATGGCGATCACCGAGCCGACCGTGGCGCCCTTCCCGTAGTGGACATCCGGCATCACGGCCAGGCCCTTGATCCACGGCAGGGTGGCGACATTGCGCAGCTGCTGCATCGCGACGCCCTCGACCGTGGCGGGGTCCGTCCACATCCGTATCGGTACCTGGGCACCCGGTACCTCGACGTACGACATAACTCCCTCATTCCCCCGAATTTATGAAAAACGCAAAAGCCGGACAAGTTATCCGATCATGGACGGCGAACCGGCGTGCGCGGCAAGACGTGCGATAGACATTGTGTCCATCGGCCGCTGACCGGCGGCAACCGCATTTCGCAGGGAAAGGAGCCGCGAACGATGCCACGCAAGCCGTTCGTACCCGGTGCCGCACTGGTGGTGGCCGCGGCCCTGGCCGCCGGCCTCACCGCCTGCACCGGCGGCTCCGGCTCCGACGGTGAAGAGGGTGACGCCAAGAGCGGCGGCACCTCCACGTCGAGCCAGGCCGCCGAACCGGGCCGCTACCAGACCCTCCCCGAGGCCTGCGGGCTGCCCGCGCGCAGCAGCCTCCACGGCATGCTGCCCGGCGGCGGCCAGCGCCTGTCGCGCGACGAGGCCAAGAAGATCTACGACGGCCAGCCCGACATCACCTATGACACCGACCGCCGTGTGGGCTGCCGCTGGACCCGCGAGACCACTGCGGGCACCCGCCATCTGAGCCTCGACATCCAGCGCGTGGTGTCGTACGACGCCGCCGTCAGCGATGACGACAAGGCGCAGGGGATCTACGACAGCAAGGCGCTGGCCGCCAAGATCCCATCCGGCGGCAACGGCTCCCCCTCCCCCGCCGACCCGAGCCCGTCCGCCACCAAGGGCAAGAGCGAGGGCAAGGGAGAGGACGAGGGCAAGGGCGCGGGCACGGGGACCACCACGAACAGCTCGACGGACAAGAAGGGGCAGGCGCCCTCCGGGAGCCCCTCGGGGGCGTCCTCCGCCGCCGCGGACCCCAGCGCGGACCTGAGCGACTCCACCGCGCCGCGCGTCCTGGACGACCTCGGGGACGCGGCCTTCCTCAATGACAAATTGGTCACAGCGGACTCGGGTGTGCACCGCGACGTGACTGTGGTCTTCCGCACGTCGAACGTCATCGTGACGCTCACCTACGACCAGTGGTCGACGGACAAGACGATGTTGCCGGAGAGCCAGGAATTGCAGGACAAGGCCCGTTCGCTGGCCGGCGAGCTGTCGGAGAGCCTCAGCGAATAGTCCGGATCGAGTACATCGCCCGAATCGATAAGTACGGGGAACTGTGACCGTTTTGGGCGTTGCGCTCATCCACAGGAAACGGTCACCCACCTCGCCGCGCCGCGTACCGTGCCCCTAGGGCGGACACGCCCTGCCCGTACGCGAGGAAAGGCGGGCCACCGCCACGGTCGCGCGCCATGCCGGCCGGATGACGACGAACAGCGAAGGAACCATGCACCGTTCAGCCAAGCGACTTGCCAGCCTTCTCACCTGCGCAGCAGTACCGGTGCTGCTCGTCGCCGGCTGCTCCGGCTCGGACAGCGACAGCTCCGGTGACGCCTCCGCCTCCGCCAAGTCCAGCGGCGCGGCCAAGCCCTCGCCGACCGTCGCGCCGGCGAAGTTCAAGAAGCTGCCGAACCCGTGCGAGGCGTTCTCCAAGGACACCGTCAAGAAGATGCTGCCCAAGGCGAAGGACACCTCCGGGGAGCGCGGCAACTCCACGGACAACACCGCGCACGGCACCTGCTCCTGGAGCAGCTCCGACGAGAACGGCGTCGACGGCACCCAGTTCCGCTGGCTGGACGTCGGCTACCAGCGCTATGACTCCGACCCGGGCATCGGCTCCGGCGAGAAGCGCGCCACGGACTTCTACACCAAGCAGGTCATCGACGCGAAGGACACCAAGGACGCCAAGAAGCTGACGTCCGTGAAGACGTCCGGCACCGGCGACGAGGCGACCGCGATCACCTACGACGTGAAGAAGGAGGGCAATGACTTCAAGAACACCACGGTCATAGCCCGTACCTCCAACATCGTCGTCACGCTCAACTACAACGGTGCCGGCCTGGCGGGCGCGGACACCCCCAAGGGTGCCGACCTGCTGAAGAAGGCCCAGGCCGCCGCCAAGGAAGCGGTCACCGCCGCCACCAAGGCCAACGGCTGACCGAAGCGACACCGCCCGTGCCCCCGGCCCCGGCCGGGGGCACGGGCGCGTCCACAGCCGCACCACCGAGGTGAAGCGCCCCGGCCCGCCGCCGGCCGGTGCCCCCTCGTGACCCGGCCCCCTCCGTACCGGCACACGCCCGCTCGTACGCATGTGCCAGGCTGTCGCTCGCAACAGACCGACTAAGAGGGGTTCTCGGGTGGCCGCGCCACTGAAGCTGACACGCACACACCGGATACTCATCGGGGTTGTCATCACCGGCGCGGTCGTCATCGCCGGCATCGGCTTCGCCGGCTCCTACGCGGCCGTGCGGGAACTGGCCGTCAAGAAGGGCTTCGGCGACTTCGCCTACTTCTTCCCCATCGGCATCGACGCGGGCATCTGTGTCCTGCTCGCGCTGGATCTGCTGCTGACCTGGATCCGCATGCCGTTCCCGCTGTTGCGCCAGGCGGCGTGGCTGCTGACGGTGGCGACGGTGGCGTTCAATGCCGCGGTGGCGTCCGACCCCTTGGGCATGGGCATGCATGCCGTCATCCCGGTGCTGTTCGTCGTCACCGTCGAGGCCGCCCGGCACGCCGTCGGGCGGATCGCCGACATCACGGCGGACAAGCACATGGAAGGTGTGCGCCTCACGCGCTGGCTGCTGTCGCCGGTCCCGACGTTTCTGTTGTGGCGGCGGATGAAGCTGTGGGAGCTGCGGTCCTACGACGCGGTGATCAAACTGGAGCAGGAACGGCTGGTGTACCAGGCCCGCCTGCGTTCGCGCTTCGGGCGGGGCTGGCGCCGTAAGGCTCCCGTGGAGTCCCTGATGCCGCTGCGGCTCGCCCGGTACGGGGTACCGCTGGCCGAGACCGCTCCCGCGGGGCTTGCCGCGGCGGGCATCGAACCGCAGTTGATGCCGGCGCCACCGCGGTCCGTGCCGCCCGCTCTGGAGCCGACGGCGCAGGAGCCGACGGCCCAGGAACCGGCCGAGGAGCTGCCGAACCAGTGGTTCGCGGCGCCGCAGCAGGTGACGTATCAGGGTGACTACGACCCGGCGTACGTCCCGGAGCAGGAGCATCAGCCCTCGTACGACGAGCACCAGCAGGTGCCGGCGCACGAGCAGGCCCCGGTACCGCCGCCACCCGGGCCGGAGTCCGAGCCGCAGGTCCCGGTGCCGACCGGCGCAGGCGGCACGCGTCCGCTCGGCAAGGGCACTCCCGAGGCGGACCCGCAGCCTGACCGGACACCGGCCGCGGCCCCGACCGACGAGGACCTGTACCAGGTGTTCCGGCATTCGATAGAGGGCGAAGGCATGCCCACACAGGGCGCGTTCGCGGCGAACCTGCAAGCCCAGTACGGGCTGCGCCTCCGGACACGGGACCTGCACCGCTACATGGACCAGTTCAGCGACCGCCTCAACGCGGAGCTGCTGGACGAACACATCGCGTAACGCGCACACCGGGGAGGGGCCGCCCCTGCGCCCTCCCTAGGCCGCCCCCGAGCGCTCCTGCTGCTGCTTGCGCTTCCTGGCCGTGTCGCCCCATACGGCCAGCGCCGCACCGGCGGCGAAGAGGCCGACGTAGGCGGGGGACGGCAAGGTGAACCAGTGGGGCACCAGCCCCCAGGCGCCGTCGAAGAAGACCTGGCCGATGAATCCCATCGCGCCCTGGATCATGACGATGAAGCCGATTAACCCTCTCATGGCTCCAGCGTGCGGCGTTCGGCCCCGGGAATCCTCGTCCCCGGGGCCGAACCCGTCTCCTCCCTCGGTCGGAGAGCCCGCCGGGGTGTCTACGACTCCACGGCAGCGGCGCCCCTAGGGGCCGTCCTCATCCGCCGAGCAGCTTGCGCACCCGGTCGGCGCCGACGGCCAGCAGCAGGGTGGGCAGCCGCGGCCCGGTGTCCCGGCCGACCAGCAGGTTGTACAGCAGGGCGAAGAACGCGCGCTGTGCGGTCTTCAGCTCCGGGGTCGGCTTGGCGTCCGGCTCCAGACCCGCCTGGACCTTCGGCACGCCGTAGACGAGCGTGGTCAGTCCGTCCAGCGACCAGTGCTCGTCGAGGCCGTCGAGCAGCAGCCGCAGCGAGCCACGGGACTGCTCGTCGAGGGTGCCGAGCAGCTCCGCGTCGGGCTCGCTGCGGACGATGGTGCGCTGCTCGGCCGGGACCTGGGTGGCGATCCAGTACTCCGCCTTGGCGAGCCGCGGCCGGGTCTCGTCCAGGGAGGTGACGGGGTTGGCCGGGTCCAGTTCGCTCAGGATCCGGAGCGTCTGCTCGTCATGGCCGGCGGTGATGTCCGCGACCGAGGCGAGGGTGCGGTACGGCAGCGGGCGCGGCGTACGGGGCAGCTCACCGGCGGCGGTGCGGGCCGCGCGGGAGTACGCGGCGGCGTCGGCCGGCAGCACCGTGCCGTCCGCGACCTTGGCCTCCAGCTTGTCCCACTCGTCGTAGGTCCGCTGGATCTCCTGGTCGAAGGCGATCTTGAAGGACTGGTTGGGCTTGCGGCGCGCGTACAGCCAGCGCAGCAGCGGCGCCTCCATGATCTTCAGCGCGTCGCCCGGGGTCGGCACCCCGCCGCGCGACGAGGACATCTTGGCCATGCCGCTGATGCCGACGAAGGCGTACATGGGGCCGATGGGCTGGTCGCCGCCGAAGACCTTGCGGACGATCTGGCCGCCGACGACGAAGGACGAGCCGGGCGAGGAGTGGTCGACACCGGACGGCTCGAAGATCACGCCCTCGTAGGCCCACCGCATCGGCCAGTCGACCTTCCAGACCAGCTTGCCGCGGTTGAACTCGCTCAGCCGGACCGTCTCGCCGAAGCCGCACTCGGTGCAGGTGTAGGCGAGCTCGGTGGTCTCGTCGTCGTACGAGGTGACGGTGGTGAGGTCCTTCGCGCACTGCCCGCAGTACGGCTTGTACGGGAAGTAGCCCGCCGAGCCGCCGCTGCCGTCGTCCTCGCCGGCCGCGCCGGAGCCCTCGGCGGCCTCCAGCTCGGCCTCGTCGACCGGCTTCTGCGACTTCTTCGCCGGGGCCTTCTTCGTGCGGTACTGGGCGAGGATCGCGTCGATGTCCGCGCGGTGCTTCATCGCGTGCAGGATCTGCTCGCGGTAGACGCCCGAGGTGTACTGCTCGGTCTGGCTGATGCCGTCGTACTCGACGCCCATCTCGGCGAGCGCTTCGCTCATCGCGGCCTTGAAGTGCTCGGCCCAGTTCGGGTACGCCGAGCCGGCCGGGGCCGGGACGGAGGTCAGCGGCTTGCCGATGTGCTCGGCCCAGGACTTGTCGACGCCCGGCACCTCCGGCACCTTGCGGTAGCGGTCGTAGTCGTCCCAGGAGATGAGGTGGCGGACCTCGTACCCGCGGCGGCGGATCTCGTCGGCGACCAGGTGCGGGGTCATGACCTCGCGGAGGTTGCCCAGGTGGATCGGGCCGGACGGGCTCAGGCCCGAGGCGCAGACGATCGGTTTGCCGGGGGCGCGGCGCTCCGCCTCGGCAATGACCTCGTCCGCGAACCTGGAGACCCAGTCGGTCTCGGTGCTCTGCTGAGCCACGATCGGCCCTTCCTCTTCCTGGTGCTTCCTGATTGCGCCGTCTTGCGCGTGCGACGCACAAATGCCTGACGGTGCCCATTCTCCCAGACGGAAAATCAGTGGTAGTGCCGTGGGATACTCATTGGCAAACCCTTTCCACTCCAGCGACACCTCCCTCTGGAAGAGAGCTCATCTCCATGGCCTCGGTCACCTCGCTCGCAGCTTCGGTCCACCAGCGCGTCGCGGACGCCCTCTCGGCAGCCCTGCCGGAGGCCGGCTCCGCCGACCCGCTGCTGCGACGCAGCGACCGGGCCGACTTCCAGGCCAACGGCATGCTGGCGCTGGCGAAGAAGCTCAAGGGCAATCCGCGGGAGCTGGCGACCAAGGTCGTCGCGGAGATCGGCGAGAGTGACCTCCTCAAGGAGGTCGAGGTCTCCGGCCCCGGCTTCCTCAACATCACGCTCACCGACCGGGCGATCATCCAGACGCTGGCCGCGCGCGCCGCCGACGACCGGCTGGGCGTCCCGCTGAAGGAGAACCCCGGCGTCACGGTCATCGACTACGCCCAGCCGAACGTCGCCAAGGAGATGCACGTCGGGCACCTGCGCTCGGCGGTCATCGGTGACGCCCTGCGCCACATGCTGGACTTCACCGGTGAGCAGACGATCGGCCGGCACCACATCGGCGACTGGGGCACCCAGTTCGGCATGCTCATCCAGTACCTGATCGAGAACCCCGGCGAGCTGGCCCCGGCGGCCGACGTCGACGGCGAGCAGGCGATGAGCAACCTCAACCGCGTCTACAAGGCCTCGCGCGCCGTCTTCGACGCCGACGAGCAGTTCAAGGAGCGGGCCCGGAAGCGGGTCGTGGCGCTGCAGTCCGGCGACGCGGAGACCCTCGACCTGTGGCAGCGGTTCGTGGACGAGTCCAAGGTCTACTTCTACTCGGTCTTCGAGAAGCTGGACATGGAGGTCCGCGACGACGAGATCGTCGGCGAGTCCGCGTACAACGCCATGATGACCGAGACGGCGCGGCTGCTGGAGGAGTCGGGCGTCGCCGTCCGTTCCGAGGGCGCGCTGGTGGTCTTCTTCGATGAGATCCGCGGCAAGGACGACCAGCCGGTGCCGCTGATCGTGCAGAAGGCGGACGGCGGCTTCGGCTACGCGGCCTCCGACCTCTCCGCGATCCGCAACCGCGTCTTCGACCTGAAGGCGACGACGCTCCTGTACGTCGTCGACGTCCGCCAGTCGCTGCACTTCCGGATGGTCTTCGAGACGGCCCGCCGGGCGGGCTGGCTGAGCGACGACATCACCGCGCACAACATGGGCTACGGCACGGTCCTCGGTGCGGACGGCAAGCCGTTCAAGACCCGTGCGGGCGAGACCGTACGCCTGGAGGACCTGCTCGACGAGGCCGCCGAGCGGGCGACCGCGGTGGTGCGCGAGAAGGGCGAGCCGATCGGCCTGACCGAGCGGGAGATCACCGAGAACGGTGCGCAGGTCGGCATCGGCGCGGTGAAGTACGCGGACCTGTCGACCTCGCCGAGCCGCGACTACAAGTTCGACCTGGACCAGATGGTCTCGCTGAACGGCGACACCTCGGTGTACCTCCAGTACGCCTACGCCCGGATCCGGTCGATCTTCCGCAAGGCCGGTGACGTGGGCCCGGAGGCGCACCCTGAGCTGCCGCTGGCCCCGGCGGAGCGGGCGCTGGGCCTGCACCTCGACCAGTTCGGCGAGACCGTCGCCGAGGCCGCCGCGTCGTACGAGCCGCACAAGCTCGCCGCGTACCTCTACGGCCTCGCCTCGCTCTTCACGACCTTCTACGACCAGTGCCCGGTCCTGAAGGCCGAGGGCGGCGCCGACCAGATCGCCAACCGGCTGTTCCTGTGCGAGCTGACCGCCCGCACGCTCCACCAGGGCATGGCCCTGCTCGGCATCCGGACGCCCGAGCGCCTCTGACCGGCGCGCGCCGGGCCGGCCGCCCGTCGCTGCACCACGACGGCCCCGTACCTCACAGGTGAGGTACGGGGCCGTACCGGTCTCCAGGGGAGGGACGGCGACAGCGGGCAGTCCTCACGGCCAGCGCTTACGCACCTCGTCCTTGGTCTTCTCGCTCACATCGAGGCCCTGACCGGCGGTCTTCTCCGCCTTGCCCTCGGCCTCCAGCTTGCGGTTGTGCGTCGCCTTGCCGACGACTTCCTTCATGGCGCCGATGACCTGGGCGCCCTTCGCCTGCATCTTGCGCTTCGCGGTCATGGTGACTCGCTCCTCGGTCCGGCCGCGGTCTTCCCTGACAACCGGTGCGTGCCCGGAACCAGGCGGACAAAACGTCACCGTCCCACAGCAAAGCTCCCGCCCCCGGACCCCGGGGACGGGAGCAGCTGCGACGGACGGCCGCCGGGGCGCCTCACAGGCCCCGCGCGGCCTCCGTCGCCCAGTACGTGAGGATCATGTTCGCGCCGGCCCGCTTGATGCCGGTCAGCGTCTCCAGGATCGCCCGGTCCCGGTCGATCCAGCCCTTCTCGGCGGCGGCCTCGACCATCGCGTACTCACCGGAGATCTGGTACGCGGCCACCGGCACCTCCACCGCGTCCGCGATCTTCGCCAGCACGTCCAGGTACGGCAGCGCCGGCTTGACCATTACCATGTCGGCGCCCTCCTCCAGGTCGAGCGCCAGCTCGCGCAGCGACTCACGGAGGTTGGCCGGGTCCTGCTGGTAGGTCTTACGGTCGCCCTGGAGGGACGAGCCGACGGCCTCCCGGAAGGGGCCGTAGAAGGCGGAGGAGTACTTCGCGGTGTAGGCGAGGATCGAGACGTCCTCGTGGCCGGTCTGGTCCAGAGCGTCCCGGACGACACCGATCTGGCCGTCCATCATGCCGCTGGGGCCCACGACATGGACGCCCGCATCAGCCTGGACCTGCGCCATCTCGGCGTAGCGCTCCAGCGTGGCGTCGTTGTCGACCCGGCCGTCGGCGTCCAGGACACCGCAGTGCCCGTGGTCGGTGTACTCGTCCAGGCACAGGTCCGACATGATCACGAGGTCGTCGCCGACCTCGGCCCGCACGTCCCGGATGGCGACCTGGAGAATCCCGTCCGGGTCGGTGCCCGCCGTACCGACGCCGTCCTTCTTGGCGTCCTCCGGCACCCCGAACAGCATGATCCCGGCGACTCCGGCCTCGACCGCCTCGACGGCGGCCTTGCGCAGCGTGTCACGGGTGTGCTGGACGACGCCCGGCATGGCGGAGATCGGCACCGGCTCGCTGATCCCCTCCCGGACGAACGCCGGGAGGATCAGGTCCGCCGGATGCAGCCGGTGCTCCGCGACCATCCGCCGCATGGCGGGGGTGGTGCGCAGGCGCCGCGGCCGCGCCCCTGGGAAGCTTCCGTACTTCGTCATACCGAACACGCTACGCCCGCTTTGCCCCTGCCCTTGCCGACGGTTCGTCGGAGGGGACGGGTCCGGCGGCGGCCTGCCTGCCGGACCCGCTCAGGCCCTCAGCGGCTCAGGCCACTCAGGCCGCGACAGCGGGATCGCGGGACTCCGGCTCGCCCCGGCAGTCCCGACAGTCCCGGCAGAGCCCCGGTTCCCGTCCCCGGAAAGCCCGTTCGCAGCCGTCACAGGTCTGGAAGGGAGCAGGCCGGGGTGGCCGCCCCACCCCCGTATCGAGGTCCGGCGGGCTCTCGGGGCCTGCGGGGAGCGGTGGCGGCAGCAACTCCCGGAGGCGGTGGGCGACCAGCCCCGCCGGGTTCCTCAGGTCCGGCGGGAGATCCGCGGTCAGGGTGCGGCGGACTGCCGCTGCGCTCGCACCGTTCTCGAACCAGGCGGCGACGCCGGGGGCGAGACGGCGTACGTCCCGTTCGGGGAGCGTCAGACGGTCGTCGGTACGGCGCAGAGCCACGAGGAGCGCGCGGGCGGCGGTGCGGCGCTCGCCGGAGGCGGCGGGCGCCTCGACGGCGGGGGCAGGGGCCGGCACCTGCGGCCGGGGCTGCTCCGGTGCCACCGGCGGCGGGGCTGCCTCTCGCGCCGCCGCGCCCTGCCCCTGGCCCGGCCCCATGGCGGCGGGAGCGCTGTGCGCGTACGTACGAGTGATCACGCGGCCGTCCGAGGTGCGCTCCCGTACGCGCTGGACATAGCCGTGCGCCTCCAACTCCCGCAGGGCGAAGGCGATCCGGTCCCGCCCCTCGGGGAAACGGGCCGCGAGCGTACGGATGTCGACCGGCGCGCCCTCGGGCAGCGACAGGATGTGGGTGCCCACCCCGATCGCGGTCAGGGACAGGTCGCGGTGCTGGGCGAGGTGATTGCCGATGATCGTGTACCGGTCCGGCTGGTACTGCCGGATATGCGTCACCCCACTGTGGGTGGCACTTTGCCGAACTCGGGAATACGGGCGCTCGGCACGGTTAGGCTTCTCTTCAGCCATCGGGAAGGTCTCGTCTTCCTTTGTGGTCAGGCCCTCGCACCGGGATTGCCGTCCCGGCGGGGGCCGTCGCATGTCTGCGGTTGTCAGGCCCGAGACTGCCCACCCAAGTCGGCCGCGCGCCAGCTGAGTTGAGGCGATTCACCCCCACGGGTGACGTACGCGGGGTTTGGCAGGTTTGGAAGGTTCTCTCCCAGGGTTCTTTGTTCTTGACGGCCCGCCGCACCGCCCGCCGGGCCACCGGGTCCCGGGTTTCCGGGCGCCGGTCCGGCGTTCAGCACCCGGCACCAAGATCGACCTCCGCCCACACGGTCTTGCACGGCATCGGCCCCTCCTGGACGCCCCAGCGGTCCGCCAACTCCCCTACGAGCAGCAGCCCGTGCCCGGACTCGGCCGGCGCGTCGCCGCCGGTCGGCCTCCGGACCGGCAGGCGGTCACCGCGCGTATCGGTGACCTCGATACGGAGCGTGGCGGACGGGCCGGCAGCGAGGGTGAGCCGGAACATCCGCCCGGGAACGCGCCCGTGCAGCACGGCATTCGCCGCCAGCTCGGCGACGAGCAGCCGCGCGGGGTCGAAGGGCAGCTCCCACGAGGCCAGTTGCTCCACCGCCAGAATGCGCGCCAGCCGGGCTCCGCGCCGGGTGGCGGAGAGCGGTACGGAGAACCGGAGTGCCGGGGCGGGGCCGACGGCGAGCGCGGTAACGGAATTGCTGGTTCGAGTGATTCGCTGATTCACGTCACACAGCGTGGTCGTGCGCATCCAGCCTGAGAAGGACCGGGAGCCGGACAGCAGGCGATTGTCCGGAGCCGTACGGCTCTTGTCCGGGCCATGCGGCGTAGCGGTCACGGACGACGGACGTTGAACATGGCCACAAGGCGGAGGGACGTCAGGCATGAGCGAATGGGATACGGGTCCGGAGGACGAGGAAGCCGGGGCCGTGATGAAAATCGTCGGGCGGCAGCTCAAGCTGTGGCGCGAGGCGGCCGGGCTCACCCAGACCGAGTTCGGGAAAGCGATCGGGTACAGCGAGGAGTCGGTGTCCGCGGTGGAGCGCGGACGCCGGGTTCCCCAGCCGGAGTACCTGGACCTGGCGGACGAGGTACTGGGAGCCGGTGGCCGGCTTGCCGCGCTGAAGGAGGACGTGGCACTCGTCCGCTACCCGAAGAAGGTCCGGGACCTGAAGAAGCTGGAGGCAGCGTCGGTTGAGCTGTGTCACTACGAAAACTCCGTCTTCAACGGCCTGCTGCAGACCGAGGAGTACGCACGAGCACTCATCGGCAACCGCCGCCCATTCTTCACACCACGCGAAATCGAGGAGCGCGTAGCGGGCCGCATGGCCCGCCAGGAGATCCTGGACAGTTCAGCGACTCCGCCCATCTTCAGCTTTGTTCAGTGCGAGTCGACGCTGCGCCGTCCCATCGGGGGCAAACCGGTGATGCGCAGGCAGCTCGAACGGTTGCTGGAGGTCGGTCAGTTCCGGAACGTGGACCTCCAAGTGCTCCCGCTGGGACGGGAAGTGAACCCAGGCCTCAGCGGTTCGTTCAGCCTGCTCCGGCTGAAGAACGGCGATACGGTGGCACACGCCGAGGTCCAGCACCTCAGCCGAGTGATCTCCGAACCCCCACAGGTACAGATGCTCGACATGCGTTATGGCAACATCCGGGCGCAAGCTCTCACACCACGTGAGTCACTGACCTTCATCGAGAAAGCGCGGGAGAAGACATGACCCTCAAGCCTTCCTCCGGGACCGAGCGCGAACCGAACTGGGCGAAGAGCAGCTACAGCACCGACGAGGGGGCCCAGTGCGTCGAGTTCGCCACCACCCCCGAAACCATCCTCATCCGCGACTCCAAGAACCCCAACGGCCCCCGCCTCACCTTCGCTCCCACCGCCTGGGCCGACTTCCTCCCGTACGCCACCGCGCGCTGACGGCGGGCGGAGACGGCACCGGCCCCACTCCCAAGCGACCCTCCTATGCGGCTCTCCTAGGCGACCTGCGCGTCCAGCGCGGCACGGAGCCAGTCGTCCATGGCGCCGATGGTCGGCTGCCGGGAAGCGGAGGGGAGTTCGCCGACGAGTTGCCAGTAGCGGTCCAGGAGGGGATGCGCGATCCGGCCCAGCTGGGCGCTGAGCTGGCGGCGGAAGGCGGGGGTGTCCCGCGTGTTGCGCAGGCCGGCGTGGGCGGCGACGAAACAGTCGAGGGCTTCGCCCGCGTGCGGGGGCCGTCGGTCCCGTACGTCCGCCGAGGCGAGCGCGCACGCCTCGACGAGCCCCTCGTAGAGGACGGCCGGGCGGCAGGCCTCGTCGGGGGTCCGGGGGTCGAGGCGGCGGACGTTGATGTCGACGACGCGGCGGTCGGTGGCGACGGCGTGAAGTCGGGCGAAGACCAGCACCTGGGACGGGGTCGGGTCGGCGGGGAGCTGCGGCACCGCCGCTTCGAGCAGCGTGGAGAGCAGGCGGGCCGGGAGCCGCGGGGGGAGTACGTGACGCCAGAAGCGGGCCAGGGCGTCCGTGTTCGGCGGGATGTTCACGGCACCGATCAGGCGCAGGCGGTCGGCGCGTTCCTCGGGGGCGCAGTCGCGGAGAAGGTGAAGGGCGGCCTCCCGCCAGCGCAGGGCGGACAGTTGCGTGCCGAGTTCCCGGAGCTGCCCCGCGACGGCGCCCTCCAGGGCGTCCGTTGCGCTCGGCGCGTCCTCCTGGGCGAGGATCCGGTCGACCTGCGGCAGTGGCAGGTCGAGGGTGCGCAGCGAACGGATCAGACGGAGCCGGTCCAGGGCCTCGGGGCCGTACCGGCGGTGGCCCCCGACGCTGCGGGTGGCCTCGGGCAGCAGGCCGCGGTCCGAGTAGAAGCGGACGGTCTTGACGGTGACGCCTGCCTGCTCGGCGAGTTCGCCGATGCCCCACAAGCCGTCAGGGGACGCGGACCCGGTCATGCCTTGAACCTCCCTCAGGGGGAGTTCCTACCGTAACGGCATGCGCGGCCGGGTCAACGGGGGTCCGGCCGCGCGGCCGAGCTGTGCGAGGAGGCGTTGATGACGGCGTATGTGCTGGTGGCGGGCGGTCATATGGGCGGCTGGCTGTGGCAGGACCTGGTGGACCGGCTACGGGAGCGGGGAGCCGAGGCCTACGCGGCCACGCTCACGGGCCTGGGCGACCGCCGCCATCTGGCGGGCCCGGAAACGGACTTGGAGACACATATCGAGGATCTGGTGCAGCTCATCGATCACGTGGATGCGCCGGAGGTGGTGCTCGTCGCCCACTGTCACGGCAGCTTTCCGGCACTGGGCGCCGCCGACCGGCGCCCGGAACGGGTGTCCCGGATCGTGTACGTGTCGGCGCCCCTGCCGATGGACGGCTTCTCGGTGCACGGTCTGGTGGACGCGTTCGAGCCCGATCCCGCGGTCCGCGACGGGTGGCGGCAACGGGCCGAACAGGCCGAGGACGGCTGGCGGATCCCCCCGCCGTCACTCGACGACGTGCAGGCCCGGAACAGCGTCGCGGACGTCCCCGCGGACGCGCTGGCCCGGCTCGTCCGCCTGGCCGCCCCGCAGCCGCTGGGTGCGCTCACCCAGCCGCTGAGGCTGTCGGGGGCCGCCGCCAAGCTGCCGACGAGCGGCGTCTTCTGCACCGGCACGGGGATGAACATCGCCATGGTCGAGTCCCTGGTGCGGTCGGGGGAACCGCGCTTCCAGATGCTCGCCGAGCCTCAGGTGGCCTTCTTCGAACTCGCCACCGGGCACTGGCCGATGCTCTCCGTCCCGGACGAGCTCGCCGGGGTGCTGCTCCGGGCCGCCGCGGGTGAAGGGCAGCGGGTGACGGCATAGTCCTGCTCGGCGAGGGCGGCGGCCGCCCGCCCTCGCGCAAAGGGCGCCCCCGGAGGGGCGCCCTTCAGCCGTACCTACTACTACCGCTCCGCTCAGCTACGAGCCCGCCGACGCGACCCCGGCCGCCGCTCGCTCGGCCGCGTGACCGGGTCCCCGGCCTCCAGCGCGGCATCGCGGCGCGCCGCCCCGAAGTCCGCGAGCGCCTCGGCCAGCTTGTGCACCGACGGCTCGGGCGACATGACATCCACCCGCAGCCCGTGCTCCTCGGCGGTCTTGGCGGTGGCCGGCCCGATACAGGCGATCACGGTCACGTTGTGCGGCTTGCCGGCGATGCCGACGAGGTTCCGCACGGTGCTCGACGACGTGAACAGCACCGCGTCGAAGCCACCGCCCTTGATCGCCTCACGGGTCTCGGCCGGCGGCGGCGAGGCGCGCACCGTCCGGTAGGCGGTGACGTCGTCGACCTCCCAGCCCAGCTCGATCAGCCCGGCGACCAGGGTCTCGGTGGCGATGTCGGCACGCGGCAGGAAGACCCGGTCGATCGGGTCGAAGACCGGGTCGTAGGGCGGCCAGTCCTCCAGCAGGCCGGCGGCGGACTGCTCACCGCTCGGCACCAGGTCGGGCTTCACACCGAAGGCGACCAGCGCCTTGGCGGTCTGCTCGCCGACCGCGGCGACCTTGATCCCGGCGAACGCGCGGGCGTCCAGGCCGTACTCCTCGAACTTCTCCCGGACGGCCTTGACGGCGTTGACCGAGGTGAAGGCGATCCACTCGTAGCGGCCGGTGACCAGGCCCTTGACCGCGCGCTCCATCTGCTGCGGGGTGCGCGGCGGTTCGACGGCGATGGTCGGGACCTCGTGCGGCACCGCGCCGTACGAGACGAGCTGGTCGGAGAGCGACGCGGCCTGCTCCTTCGTACGCGGCACGAGCACCCGCCAGCCGAAGAGCGGCTTGGACTCGAACCACGAAAGGCGGTCGCGCTGCGCGGCGGCACTGCGCTCACCGACCACGGCTATGACCGGCTGGCCGCCGTCCGGCGACGGCAGCACCTTGGCGGCCTTGAGCACCTGTGCGACCGACCCGAGGGTGGC
Organism: Streptomyces sp. NPDC029466; assembly: GCF_055574515.1. Taxonomy (NCBI): domain Bacteria; kingdom Bacillati; phylum Actinomycetota; class Actinomycetes; order Kitasatosporales; family Streptomycetaceae; genus Streptomyces; species Streptomyces sp. NPDC029466. Next base: position 15,444 of record NZ_JBVHZH010000026.1, on the reverse strand, counting down.
GGTCCAGGTGCGCTGACGGGTGGTGGTACCGGCGACGGTGACGGTCAGCGGGGTGTCGGGCTTGCGGCCGCCGGACACCAGCTCACCGGCGGCCGCGGCCACCGAGTCGAGGGAGGTGGAGACGACGGCGGTGGCGTCGCTGGCACCCACCTCGGACCAGCAGCGCGCATCCGCGGTGCGGGCGTCGACGAAGCGGACGTCGGTGCCCTGCGCGTCCCGCAGCGGGACACCGGCGTACGCGGGCACGCCGACGGCCGCGGCGATACCGGGCACGACCTCGAAGACGATGCCTTCGGCCGCGCAGGCCAGCATCTCCTCGGCGACGTACCCGTCCAGGCCGGGATCTCCGCTGACGGCACGGACGACCCGCTTGCCCGCACGGGCGGCCGCCATGACAAGATTGGCGGTGTCCCTAAGGGCCGGGACATCGGCGGGGATTGACGCCTCGTCGGCTGACGCCTGGAGCGGTGTGTCCACCTGTGCGCGGGCATGCACGCGCACGACGTCCAGCACCTGCGGGTCGGCGATCAGTACGTCCGCGGAGGCCAGCGCCTCCACGGCACGCAGCGTCAGCAGACCCGGGTCTCCCGGCCCGGCACCCAGGAAGGTGACCTGACCGGAGGCGGAGTGGTTTGGGGCGGTGGGGTTCAAAGTGCTCGCTCCCCCATAAGACCGGCCGCACCCTTTGCGAGCATCTCGTCGGCGAGTTCACGGCCCATGTTCAGCGGGGTCGCGGCATCGTCGGGAGAGGCGGGTACGTGCCCGGTGGTGGACATCTGCACCAGCGTGCTGCCGTCGGTCGTGCCGACGACACCGCGCAGGTGCAATTCGGTGACAGCCTGCTCGTCACGCTTGAGGTCGGCCAGTGCTCCGACGGGTGCGGAACAGCCGGCCTCCAGGGCGGCGAGCAGGGATCGCTCGGCGGTCACGGCGGCCCGGGTGTCCGGGTCGTCGAGCTCGGCGAGCCGGGCGGCGAGGTCCGCGTTGACCGCGGCGCACTCGATCGCCAGCGCCCCCTGGCCGGGGGCAGGCAAAACCACGTCGGGCGACAGCAGTTGCGTCGCCACGTCGATCCGGCCGATGCGGGTGAGTCCGGCGGCGGCCAGTACGACCGCGTCCAGTTCGCCCTTCTCGACGAAGCCGATGCGGGTGTCGATGTTCCCGCGTATCGGCACGGTCTCCACACGCCGGCCCAGCGACCTGGCCCAGGCGTTCAGCTGCGCCATCCGCCGGGGCGAGCCGGTGCCGATGCGGGCCACCCGGTCCTCGTCGGCGGTCAGCTGCTCGAAGGTGAGCCCGTCCCTGGCGATCAGCGCGTCCCGGGGGTCTTCCCGTACGGGTATCGCGGCCAGGGTCAGCTCCTCGGGCTGCGTGGTGGGCAGGTCCTTGAGCGAGTGAACGGCGAAGTCGATCTCCCCGGCGAGCAGCGCGTCCCGCAGCGCGGAGACGAACACACCGGTGCCGCCGATCTGCGCGAGGTGCTCGCGGGAGGTGTCCCCGTAGGTGGTGATCTCCACCAGTTCGACGGGGCGGCCGGTCAGTGCGCGCACCGCCTCGGCGACCTGTCCGGACTGGGCCATGGCGAGCTTGCTGCGCCGCGTGCCCAGCCGCAGTGCTCTCGTGGTGCTGTCGGTCATGCCCGCTCCCGTGCATCGTGCCTGTCGGCGCGCGTGTCGGCCCGGCTGACGGCGGCGACCGTCTGGGGGTCGAGGTCGAAGAGTTCCCGCAGGGCGTCCGCGTACCCGGCGCCGCCGGGCTCGCTGGCCAGCTGCTTGACCCGGACGGTGGGCGCGTGCAGGAGTTTGTCGACGACGCGGCGCACGGTCTGGGTGATCTCCGCGCGCTGCTTGTCGTCGAGGTCGGGAAGGCGGCCGTCGAGCCGGGTGATCTCACCGGCGACGACGTCCGCGGCCATGGTGCGCAGGGCGACCACGGTGGGGGTGATGTGCGCGGCCCGCTGGGCGGCGCCGAACGCGGCGACCTCATCGGAGACGATGCCGCGCACCTTGTCCACGTCGGCCGCCATCGGTGCGTCCGCGGACGCGTCGGCCAGCGACTCGATGTCGACGAGGTGCGCGCCCTCGATCCGGTGCACCGCGGCATCTATGTCCCGCGGCATGGCGAGATCGAGCAGCGCCAGCGGAGCCGTACGGCCGTCGCGCGCGGCGGCGACCATCTCGCCCGCCAGGACCAGGCCGGTCGCACCGGTACAGGAGACCACGATGTCGGCGAGCGCCAGCTCTTCCGGCACGGAGGTCATCGCCACCGCACGGGCGGCGAGTCCGGTGCCGGCGCCGGTCCCGCCCGGCTCGGTGAGGATCCGCACCAACCGCTCGGCGCGCTCGACGGTGCGGTTGGCGACGGCCAGCTCGCCGACCCCGGCCCGTACGAGCGTGGTGGCGGCCAGCGACGACATCGAGCCGGCGCCGATGACCAGCGCCCGCTTGCCGCGCGCCCAGTCCTCGACGTTCCGGCCGGCCGCGAGCTGCTCCAGCCCGAAGGTGACCAGCGACTGGCCGGCCTTGTCGATACCGGTCTCGCTGTGGGCCCGCTTGCCGACCCGCAGGGCCTGCTGGAACAGATCGTTCAGCAGCCGGCCCGCGGTGTGCTGCTCCTGCGCGACGGCCAGCGCGTCCTTGATCTGCCCGAGGATCTGGCCCTCGCCGACGACCATCGAGTCCAGGCCGCAGGCCACCGAGAAGAGGTGGTGGACCGCCCGGTCCTCGTAATGGACGTAGAGATAAGGGGTGAGCTCCTCCAGACCGGCACCGCTGTGCCGGGCCAGGAGGCCGGACAGCTCGGCGACACCCGCGTGGAACTTGTCCACGTCGGCGTAGAGCTCGATGCGGTTGCAGGTGGAGAGCACCGCGGACTCGGTGACCGGTTCGGCCGACACCGCGTCCTGGAGCAGCTTGCCGCGCGCCTCCGGGGCGAGCGCGGCCCGCTCCAGCACGCTCACCGGCGCGCTGCGATGGCTCAGTCCGACGACCAGAAGCGTCATGCCGGCATCACGGCGGGCATGTCCCCGTCAGGTCCCTTGCGATCGTCCGCCACCGCGGCGCGGGCGGCGGTCGCCGGCCCACCGCTGTCGGGCCCGACCTCCTCGCCGGCCTTGCGCTGCTCGTGGAAGGCGAGGATCTGCAGCTCTATCGACAGGTCGACCTTGCGGACGTCCACCCCGTCGGGCACGGTCAGCACGGTCGGCGCGAAGTTGAGGATCGAGGTGACACCGGCCGCGACCAGGCGGTCGCAGACCTGCTGGGCGGCCCCGGCCGGCGTGGCGATGACGCCGATCGAGACGCCGTTGCTCTCGATGATGTGCTCCAGCTCATCGGTGTGCTGGACCGCGATGCCCGCGACGGGCTTGCCGGCCATGGCCGGGTCGGCGTCGATCAGCGCGGCGACGCGGAACCCGCGCGAGGCGAAGCCGCCGTAGTTGGCGAGGGCGGCGCCGAGGTTACCGATACCGACGATGACAACCGGCCAGTCCTGGGTCAGCCCCAGTTCACGCGAGATCTGGTAAACGAGGTACTCCACGTCGTAGCCGACGCCGCGGGTCCCGTAGGAGCCGAGGTAGGAGAAGTCCTTGCGCAGCTTGGCGGAATTGACCCCCGCCGCGGCCGCGAGCTCCTCGGAGGAGACCGTGGGTACCGAACGCTCGGAGAGCGCGGTCAGTGCACGCAGATACAGCGGAAGCCGGGCGACGGTGGCCTCGGGAATGCCTCGGCTTCGGGTCGCCGGTCGGTGAGTTCGGCCAGTTGCCACGGTGCTCCTGCGGGTAGAGCGGGGCTGCGGGCGACCGTATGGAACCCGACCGCCCTGTCTTGTGCAGGCTATGTCTTTGTGAACGCGTGCACAAAGATGGTGTCCGTTTTGTCGGGCCAAAGTGACCGGGGTCACGCGGCCATTACAAGCCTCCGCGGAACCAACTCCCACGTCACACCGTTCACTCGCGCCACCCGTTTCCACGGGTAGCACCGACGGGAGCACGCGCCCTCACTCCTTACCGCTATACCCCCGGAAACCTACAAATCGCCCACCGATGGTAATCGAACCCGGCCGGGCCGGGCACCGCCGCGACCCGGCACAATGGCTCCATGGCCCCCTTGTTCAGCCGCAGCCCCCGCAAGAACCCCGCCGACCGGCTGGTCACCCTCGTCGGCAAGCCGGGCTGCCACCTCTGCGACGACGCCCAGGCCGTGATCGAGAAGGTCTGCGCCGAGACCGGCGCGTCGTGGGAGCGGAAAGACATCACCGAGGACCCCGAGCTGCACCGCAAGTACTGGGAGCAGATTCCGGTCATCCTCGTCGACGGCGCCCAGCACGACTTCTGGCGCGTCGACCCGAAACGCCTGCGTACGGCCCTGGGCACCTGACCCCGGCCCCCAGCCGCGCCTGAAAACCCCCATCCCGCCGCGCGCGGAATCGCCACCCCCGCCGCACGAGGAATCACCCACCCCCGCCACGCGTGAATTCCCCACCCCGCCACGCGAGGAATCGCCACCCCCGCCGAGGGAATTCCCCCTCCCCCCGCCACGTTGTGGCCCCGCAGGGGGCCTTCTCGCCCCCTACGGGAAGCGTTCGCCCGCCCCCTAAGGCCCCGCTGAGGTGGCCGTAATGCGCCCTTCCCCCTCCCCAGGCCCTCCTGACACGCGCCCGTAACCGGCTGCACCGAACAAACTGGCTACGCTGTCGGCATGTCGCCCGCTCGCCGATCCGGCTGGATGCCCTCCGGGGCGCTCTTCGACCTGGGCTGGATCCCTCGCCGCCGACGCCCCGCCACGGCCCGCAGCGTGCTGGCCGGCGAGGCCGCGGCCGAGGCCGCCCGCAAGTCCTCCCAGGAGGCCCCGCCCGTCGAGGAGACGCCCGCGGAGCCCGAATTCCCGGTGGTCGGGGACACCGCGGCCGCCGCGTTCTTCGACCTGGACAACACCGTCATGCAGGGCGCCGCGCTCTTCCACTTCGGCCGCGGCCTGTACAAACGGCACTTCTTCCACAAGCGAGACCTCGCCCGCTTCGCCTGGCAGCAGATCTACTTCCGGCTGGCCGGCTCGGAGAACCCCGAGCACATGGCGGACGTCCGCAACAGCGCGCTGTCCATCGTCCAGGGCCACCGCGTCGCCGAGCTGATGTCCATCGGCGAGGAGATCTACGACGAGTACATGGCCGAGCGGGTCTGGCCCGGCACCCGTGCCCTGGCCCAGGCCCACCTCGACGCCGGCCAGAAGGTCTGGCTGGTGACCGCGGCCCCCGTCGAGACCGCGACGATCATCGCCCGCCGGCTCGGCCTGACCGGCGCGCTGGGCACCGTCGCCGAGTCCGTCGGCGGTGTCTACACGGGCAAGCTGGTCGGTGAGCCGCTGCACGGCCCCGCCAAGGCCGAGGCGGTGCGCGCACTGGCGGCCGCCGAGGGCCTGGACCTGTCGCACTGCGCCGCCTACAGCGACTCCGCCAACGACATCCCGATGCTCTCGCTCGTCGGGCACCCGTATGCGATCAATCCCGACAGCAGGCTGCGCAAGCACGCCCGGGAGCAGGGCTGGCGGCTGCGCGACTACCGCACCGGCCGGAAAGCGGCCAAGATCGGCATCCCGGCGGCGGCCGGGGTGGGCGCCCTCGCCGGCGGCGCCGCGGCCGCGGTCGCGCTCCAGCGCCGACGCCGCTGACCAGGCCAGATCACCAAACGGACGGGACGGCCATCCCCTCTCCCTACCCCCCGTGCCGTCCCCTCAGTCCCGCTGCCGTCGGTCAGCCACAACACGCCTTCCAACCAGGCAGATTGCGTTCCCTTCCGATCAATAGTTGCTCAGTATTCGATACTTGATCTGCCACCAACCCGGCACGGACCGTAACTAATCGATGATTTGAGCAACTGGGTGTAGCGCTGCCTGTACGAAGCGTTATTCTCCTCAGACGCAATCCGGAACCCACACGTCCCTACGAGGAGTGAACGGTCCCGCACTGCACGTGATGGAAGCTCTGCCTCTGGGAGTCCCGTGTACCCACACGTCGGGGTTGACGCCTCGGGCCTGGCTACGCTGCGTACGACACTCGTCGACCACCTGCGCAGTTTTGTCCCCACCGCGTACGCCGTCCCCGCATTCGCCTCAGCCGTCCCCGCCGCCGGACCCTGCTATGCCCTGGCCGACGGGAGTGCTGCGGTCGGAAAGGCCGCCGGCAGAACCCGCCGCTCAGGCACCGGCACGACCACCGCCCGTCGCCCCGCCGACAGCGACAGCCGTCGCATGATGGACCTCGTCGAACGAGCCCAGGCCGGCGAGGCCGAAGCCTTCGGCCGCCTCTACGACCAGTACGCCGACACGGTCTACCGCTACATCTATTACCGCGTGGGCGGCCGCGCCACGGCCGAGGACCTGACCAGCGAGACCTTTCTGCGCGCCCTGCGCCGCATCGGCACGTTCACCTGGCAGGGCCGTGACTTCGGCGCCTGGCTGGTGACCATCGCCCGCAACCTCGTCGCCGACCACTTCAAGTCCTCCCGCTTCCGCCTGGAAGTCACCACCGGAGAGATGCTCGACGCCAACGAGGTCGAGCGCAGCCCCGAGGACTCGGTCCTCGAATCGCTCTCCAACGCCGCCCTCCTGGAGGCGGTACGCAAGCTCAACCCCCAGCAGCAGGAGTGCGTCACGCTGCGCTTCCTGCAGGGCCTCTCGGTCGCCGAGACCGCCCGCGTCATGGGCAAGAACGAGGGCGCGATCAAGACCCTCCAGTACCGCGCGGTCCGCACCCTCGCGCGACTGCTCCCCGAAGACGCCCGCTGACCCCCTGTCCACATGAACCGACGCCCCGTCCCACACCGCCATTCGCTCACTCTTGGTAACCACTCGCACCCGGTCGGTCAGATCATCGTGAGTGCGTAACCCGAGTGCCGCGCCGCTCGTTGTGCGGGATGCAGGCTCCATGCGGTCACGCCATGCCCGCGGCCACTCACTCGATCGAGTGGCCGCGGAGCACGGCGTGCAACCATCCGGTCCATCTGGACAGTCAAAGCCAGTCCGGGGAGTCGAGCGGGATGACGAGAGGAGGTGCCGCCCGTGATCGCAAATGTCTCGGTGCACCGGCGGGCCAACGCCTTCGCCCAGGCGCTGGAGGAGCAGGTCCTCGAAGGCGCGGCGGCCGAGGACCAGGTCGACAATCCGGCGCAAGCGCCGGGCGAAGCACGGCTGTTGGCGGTCGCCGACGGCCTCGGGAGACTCCCGGGGCCCGAGATGGCCACCGAGGTCAAGACTGTCCAGCGCGCCCAGCTCATCGCCGCGATGGAGGCCGCCTTCGCCGAAGGCGCTCCGTCCGACGGTGCCAGGGTGCCCGAGCAGCGCGCACACAAAGGCGCGCACCGCGCCACGAAATCGATCGGCCGACTGCGCCCGCGCTCCCGCCTCTCCAAGGGGCTGGCGGCCGGCGGGCTGACGGTCGGCGTCGCCGCCGGAGCGTTCAGCGGTGTCGCCGCGGCCAGCTCCGACGCCCTCCCCGGCGACTCCCTCTACGGCCTCAAGCGCGGTATGGAGGACCTCCGGCTCGGCATGGCCGACGATGACTCCGACCGCGGCCGGCTCCTTCTCGACCAGGCCTCCACCCGCATGATGGAGGTCCGCCGCCTGATGGAGCGCGCCCGGCTCGCCGACCTCGACCACGAGGCGCTCGGCGAGATCCGCAAGGCGCTGGCCGGCATCCGGCACGACGCGGGCGAGGGCCACCGCCTGCTGCACGCGGCGTATGAGCGCGATGGCTCGCTCGACCCCATCCAGGCGCTGAACTCCTTCACCAAGTCCCACCGCGGCACCTGGTCGCATCTGCGCGACAAGCTCCCGGTGCAGCTCACCGATGTCCGCGACGAGGTCAGCTCGGTCTTCGACGCCATAGACAAAGAGGTCGGTCCGCTCCGTTCGCTGCTGCCGTCCACTCCGGACAGCAGGCGCCACCACCGCGACACGCCCGCCTCCGCGGGCACCGGCTCCGGCTCCGACGGCCGTCCGGCGCCGTCCGGCAGCAAGTCCGCCCACGGCAAGCACCGCGCCGGCTCGCACGCCCCGCGCCCGTCGGCCTCACCCTCGCAGGAGGACGGCCTGCTCGGCGGCAGCACGGGCGGGCTGCTCGACCCGCCGTCCAAGGGCGACAGCCCGTCACCGCACGACGGGGGGAGCGGCGGCAAGGACACCGGCGGCCGCCCCGATGTCACCCTCCCGCCGCTGATCCCGGGGCTGCTTCCCGGTCTGGGCATCGACGGCGAGGATCTCCCCAAGTAGCCCGGCTCTCCGGTGCCGGCCCGCTCGGTGTTCTTCTGGTCCTTCCCTCAGAAGAACACCGAGCGTCGCTGTACCAGCAGCTTGTAGAGGGTGTGCTGAATCGTTTCCCGTACCTGATCGGTCAGGTTGAACATCAGCATCGGATCGTCCGCCGCCTCCGCCGGATAGCCAGCCGTCTGGATCGGCTCGCCGAACTGGATCGTCCACTTCGTCGGCAGCGGCACCGCACCCAGCGGCCCCAGCCACGGGAAGGTCGGCGTGACCGGGAAATACGGCAGCCCCAGCACCCGCGCCAGCGTCTTGGCGTTCCCGATCATCGGGTAGATCTCCTCCGCGCCGACGATCGAGCACGGCACGATCGGCACCCCGGCCTTCAGAGCCGTGGAGACGAAGCCGCCCCGCCCGAAGCGCTGGAGCTTGTAGCGGTCCGCGAAGGGCTTGCCGATGCCCTTGAAGCCCTCCGGCATCACCCCGACGATCTCACCACGCTCCAGCAGCCGCTGGGCGTCCTCCGCGCAGGCGAGGGTGTGCCCGGCCTTGCGTGCCAGTTCGTTTATCACGGGCAGGACGAACACCAAATCGGCTGCCAGCAGCCGGAGATGACGCTGCGCCGGGTGATTGTCGTGCACCCCGACCTGGAGCATCAGGCCGTCCAGCGGCAGCGTCCCGGAGTGGTTGGCGACGATCAGCGCACCGCCGTCGGAGGGGATGTTCTCCACCCCCTTCACCTCGACCCGGAAGTACTTCTCGTAGAAGGGCCGCAGCAGCGACATCAGGACCTGGTCGGTCAGCTCCTTGTCGTACCCGAAGTCATCGACTTCATAGTCGCCGGTGATCCGCCGCCGCAGAAACGCCAGCCCGCCCGCGATCCGTTCGTCCAGGGACCGCCCGGGACTCGGCCGCGCGGGCACCGCCGGCGGATGCTCGGTCCGTGCCTCCGGTACGGGCGCCAGCGCCGCATCGCGTCCCGCGCGCCCGGCCCGCCTGGCCTTCCTGCGCGCCCGGGGCTCCTCGCCGAAGGGAATGACCTTGGCGTCCGCCATCGTGGATGAACTCCTCACTGGGTCGGGCCGCCGCGTGCGGGCAGCACGCCGGCGAGCCGGTCGACGGTGCGGGCGAGGGACTCGGGCGGCAGCAGCCCGGGTCCGCGGCTGCGGGCGAATTCCGCGAAGGTCTCCGCCGTCGTGTACTTCGGGTGGAACCCCAGTGTCTCGCGCATCTGCGTCGTTTCGACGACCCTGCCGTGCGTGAGCAGCCGGATCTGTTCCGGCGAGAAGTCCGTGATGCCGATGGACCGCAGCGCCGTACCGGCCCAGGTGACCGTCGGCAGCAGCAGCGGCACGGTCGGCCGCCCCAGCCGCCGGGAGGTCTGCGAGAGCAGCAGCACACCGTCTCCGGCGATATTGAACGTGCCGCTGTTGAGCGTGCCGCGGCGCGGCGCGGCGGCGGCCATCCGCAGCACCTCGATGGCGTCGTCCTCGTGGACGAACTGCAGCCGCGGGTCGTAGCCGAGCACGGTGGGCCATACGGGCAGCGAAAAATACTCGGCGAGCGGGGAATCCGCGCACGGCCCGAGGATGTTGGCGAAGCGCAGCACACAGACCGCCACATCCGGCCTGCGGCGGGCGAAGCCGCGGACGTACCCCTCGACCTCGACGACGTCCTTGGCGAAGCCGCCACTGGGCAGTGACTTCGGGGTGGTGGTCTCGGTGAAGACGGCGGGGTCGCGGGGCGCGGAGCCGTAGACGCTGGTGCTGGACTTGATGACCAGCCGCTGCACATGAGGGGCCTTCTGGCAGGCGCCGAGCAGCTGCATCGTCCCGATGACGTTGGTTTCCTTCACCGAGGCGCGGCCGCCGCGCTTGCCCAACGGCGTGCCGTTGATGTCCATATGGACGACGGTGTCGACGCCCGTCTCGGCCAGGACCCGGGCAATGGCCGGATGCCGGATATCGGCTTTGAGGAATTCGGCGCCGCCCAGATGGTGCTCCGGTGGCACGGCGTCCACCCCGATCACCCGGTCGACATCGGGATCGCGCTGGATGCGGCGGACGAACCGGCCGCCCAATTGCCGTGCGACTCCCGTGACGAGCACGACCTTGCCCAAGATCAGCCCTTCCTTCCCGCCGCGACCACGACTGGCCCGAGCTGTGCAGACCACGCTATCGGGTCGGTGTTGCGCAGTGATGACCGCAGGATGCCCGTGGCCACATTTCCGTCCGACCACCGTCCATACGGCCCACAACGCACCGCAGCCCCCCATCGCTCCAAGGCGATGAGGGGCTGCGAATTCGCGATCAGCGTCGCTTACTTCTTGTTACGACGCTGAACACGGGTGCGCTTGAGCAGCTTGCGGTGCTTCTTCTTCGCCATCCGCTTGCGCCGCTTCTTGATAACAGAGCCCACGACTACCCTCGCTCACTTCGAATCACTCGGTGCGGGGCGTCCGAGCCCACACTACCTACATCGGGCCAGCCTACCCGCCGCCGGGCGAACGGCGTAATCCGAGGGTCGGCGACGGACCTGTCAGGCTGATTCCACCCCCACAAAGGACTCCCGGAGGTAGTCGTGCACCGCCTGCTCCGGAACCCGGAATGACCTCCCCACGCGAATCGCGGGCAGATGACCGCTGTGCACCAGGCGGTACACGGTCATCTTCGACACTCGCATCACCGTGGCGACCTCCGCCACTGTCAGGAACACGACCTCGTTCAGAGGCCTCTGGTCTGCCGCCATGTCACACCTGCACCTTCCGCATAAGACGGTCACCGGCTTCCCCTCCGGTGACTCTTCGTCGCTATGCGCTCACTCCCCAGATTAGGGGCGGGTGATGCGAGTGGGGAAGAGGAGCAGCGAACAGCCGCCTATCGGGACAGACATGCTCGATTCAACACATAGCGGGCCAGCGGCCGATAGTCCGCGGCCCGCACGGCGTCATCGAGCGGCACGACCACGGACACCCGTCCCTCGGCCTGGCCGACGAACGGCGCCGGGTCGTCCGTGTCCGCCAGCCCGATCGCCTCAAAGCCCAGCTGACCTGCCCCGCAGACCCAACCGTGGTCCCCGATCACCAGCCCCGGCAGCGGCCCCGCAGCGTCCGCCGCGGCCGCCAGAGCGGTCCGTACCGGGAGCGGGGAATGGGTGTGTACGCCCCCGGCCCCGGGCGCACCCCGCACGCCGGTTTCTCGCATCAGCGCGACTCCCCGTACGTACTCAAGGGTGCAGGGACGTACCCCGAACCGGGTCGCTATGTCGACACGGGCGCCATACGCCGGGGTGAGAACGGTGCAGCCCGCCGACGAGAGAGCGTCTGCGAGGGCGGCGTAGAACTCCAGCAGGCGGTGCGGATGGCCGGTGCCGATCAGCACCGGTGCCCGGCGGCCGGCCGCGGTGGCGATCCGTTCGGCGAACCCGTCCAGCGCGGCGACCGTGCGGTCCGGGTCGATCACATCCGGGCCGGAAGTGTGCGCGGGATCGACCGAAACCCCGCACTTCCGCCCCATCAGTCGCAGTACTTCACTCAGTGGCCAGTCCCGTTCGGGATCCAGCCCCAGCAGCGCCCTGGGGTCGCGTGCCGCGAAGAGCCGGTAGCGCGCCAGGCTCTTCTCCCGCGTGGTCGCGATCGTCCCCGCGAGCCGCGCCTCGATCAGGTGCGCCCGCAGCGCCCCGGTTCCCAACACGCTTCCCATACTGTCCGGTTGGTCGGCCTTCGGGTGCCCGGACCGACGGGACGTCACACATCCGTGGGGCGCGGAGCCGGATACGGCCGTACGGGGGCGGCGGACGGGGCGGTCGGTGCGGTGCGGTGCGGTGCGGGACGACGACCGCGTGCGGGCCGTCGGCTCTCGCGCAGTACCCGCTCCCGGGTCTCCGTAACAGCGTTACAGGGACCCGGCATGAAAGCCGGCCCTACGGCAGCAACCCGTGCGCCGGGAAGACCGCCCGACGGGTCGCCAGCACCGCCTGGTCCAGCCGGTCGGCCGGGTCATAGCCCTCGTCGAAGAAGTCCCGCCACTGCGGTGTACGGCCGTCCGTCATCCGGTGCGGCGCCAACTGGCGGGTCCGGCGGAACACTTCGTGCCGCCAGGCCTCCGGCACCATCGAGGTCGGCTCGATCGGCCGGCCCGCCGCGATCGCGACCAGATGCGTCCAGCTGCGCGGCACCACGTCCACCACCGCATAGCCGCCCCCGCCGAGCGCGACCCACCGGCCGTCGGCGTGCTGATGCGCCAGGTCGTGGCAGGCCTCCGCCACCGCACGCTGGGCGTCCAGGCTCACCGCGAGATGCGCCAGCGGATCCTCGAAGTGGGTGTCCGCGCCGTGCTGCGTCACGATCACCTGCGGCCGGAAGGCCCCCAGCAGCTCCGGGACCACCGCGTGGAACGCCCGCAGCCAGCCCTCGTCCCCGGTCCCGGCCGGCAGCGCCACATTCACCGCGGTGCCCTCCGCGCCCGCCCCGCCGGTCTCCTCCGGCCAGCCGGTCTGCGGGAAGAGCGTCCGGGGATGCTCGTGCAGCGAGATCGTCAGTACCCGCGGGTCCTCCCAGAACGCCGCCTGCACACCGTCTCCGTGGTGGACGTCCACATCCACATACGCGACCCGTTCGGCCCCCAGCTCCAGCAGCCGGGCGATCGCCAGCGACGCGTCGTTGTAGATGCAGAATCCGGCCGCCCCGCCCGGCATCGCGTGGTGCAGACCGCCGGCGAAGTTCACCGCATGCGCCGCGTCGCCGCGCCAGACGGCCTCCGCCGCGCCCACCGACTGCCCGGCGATCAGCGCGGACGCCTCATGCATCCGCGGGAACGCCGGATCGTCCGCCGTCCCCAGCCCGTACGACAGGTCCGCGGTCGCCGGGTCCGCCGAGGCTCTGCGGACCGCGGCGATGTAGTCCTCGCGATGCACCAGCCGCAGCGTGGAGTCCCCGGCCGGCTTGGCCGCGACCACCTCCAGCGGTCCGCGGTCCAGCTCGAACGCCTCCACCAAACGCATGGTCAGCGCGAGCCGGACCGGGTCCATCGGATGCCCGGACCCGAAGTCGTAGCCCGTTACTGCCTCATCCCACATCAGCTGTGCGCGGCCGCTCATGCCCGTCACCGTATCGGGCCGCCGGCGCCCCGAACGAGCGGGCATACACCAGCGTCACCAGCACCAGGGCCATCGGTACGAGCATCGCCCCCCGATAGCTCCAGGCATCACCCAGCGCACCGACCAGCGGAGAGCCGATCAAGAAGCCCACGTAATTGAAGATGTTCAGCCGCGCGACGGCCATGTCCGCGGCCTCCGGACCGTGCCGCTCAAAGGCGTAACGCCCCGCCGCGGCGAACGTCTGGGGCACGAGCACACTGAGCCCGAACCCCAGCAGCGTGAACCCCGCCATACCGGCCCACGCCCCCGGCGCCGCCGCCACCACCGCGAAGCCGCCCGCCGCGACCACCGCCCCGGCCCGCACCACCGCGGCCGCCCCGAAGCGCCGCACGCCCAGGTCCCCCACCGCCCGCCCGAGCAGCGTGGTGACCATATAGACGTTGTACGGGACGGTGGCGAGCTGCTCGGAGCTGCCCAGGACGTCCTGGAGGTACTTGGCGCTCCAGTTGGAGACGGTCGAGTCCCCGATATAGGCGAAGGCCATCACCAGACACAGCGGCAACAACAGCCGCATCGCCAGGGGCACGACGGCCCCTGCCGTCCCCTCCTCGCCGGCCCCCGGCGCCTCCCGGCCCCGGTCCACGAACCATCGGCCCACGAGCAGCGCCAGCGGCACCAGGACCGCCACAACCGGCCCGTACAGCAGCGCCAGCGACAGCTTCCAGTGCGCACCCGCCCAGGCCAGCGAGGCGCCCACGATGCCGCCCAGGCTGTACGCGGCGTGGAACCCGAGCATGATGCTCCGCCCGTACGCCCGCTGAAGGCTCACCCCGAGCATGTTCATCGAGGCGTCCAGCGCGCCCACCAACAGCCCGAACACCGCCAGCGCCAGCGCCGCCTGCGCCATCGAACCGACCGAGCCGACGGCGGCCAGCGCCAGACACACCACCGGCTGCACCGCTCGCAGCACCCGGCCGGGCCGCACCCGCTTCACCAGCCGCTCGGTGACGACGCTGCCCACCGCCGCGAGGACCGGCACCGCCGCCAGGAACACCGGCAGCAGGCCGTCCGAGATCCCGTAGCGGTCCTGGATCGCGGGTATTCGGGTCACCAGGAGGGCGAAGACCGCGCCCTGGATGAAGAAGCTCAGGGCGAGCGACACCCGGCCGTGCCGCAGCCGCGCTCCTGGTACCCGACGGGCCGTCATGGCCGCTCAGCCTAAAACTCCCCACTACCACTGGGTAGATGGATCACAGCGCCGATTTCCCTTGGCGTCCGGCGGTCGGCGGGGACGGTGTCCCCTACTGCAACAGCGCCGGCAGCTCCGCCATATGGGCGAACAGCACGGTGGCCCCGGCCTCCGTCAGCTTCTCCGCCGGTGTCATCGCCGTGAACCCGTAGACGTCCATCCCCGCGGCGACCGCGGCCCGCACGCCCAGCGGACTGTCCTCGACCACCGCACACCGCTCCGGCGCCACCCCCATCTCCTGCGCCGCATACAGAAAGAGATCCGGCGCCGGCTTCCCCTGCCCCACATCCTGCGACGAGAAGATCCGCTCACCGGCACCACCGCCGGCCACTGCGAACCGCTCCCACAGCCCGGTCTTCGTCAACGCCACCCGAATGCGATCATGGCTGCCCGACGACCCGACGCAGTACGGCACCCCGTCCGCGGCTAGCTTCTCCAACACCTCGCGCACCCCCGCCACCGGCTCCAGCCGCCTACGGAACTCGTCGAAGACCCGCGCATGAAAACTCTCGTCGAACTCGGCCGGCAGCCGCTTCCCGGACCGCCGGAGCACGACCTCATGAATGCGGTGCATCGCACCACCCATGTAATCCCGCAGCGAATCTTCGTAGCTGGTCGGATGACCCAATTCGGTGAGGTAGCCGGCAAGAATCCGATTGGAGATCGGCTCGCTGTCCACCAGGACACCGTCGTTATCGAAAATGACCAGGTCGTAGCGCATGCTCACGAGCCTACCGAGCGGCCGGAAACGCAAAAAAGCTCCGGTCCCTGAACCAGAGGTTCAGGGACCGGAGCTGAAAAATTGTTCGGCGGCGTCCTACTCTCCCACAGGGTCCCCCCTGCAGT
>NZ_JBVHZH010000025.1:0-118219 GCF_055574515.1 Streptomyces sp. NPDC029466 | reverse complement strand
ACAGGCCTCCTGTAGTTTCTGTTGGTGGTCGGGGTCGCCCCCCCCCCCCCCCCCCGCACCCCCCCCCCCCCCCCCCCCCCCCCCCCCCCCACACCCACCCCCCCCCCCCCCCCCCCCCCCCCCCCCCCCCCCCCCCCCCCGATGCCGCGGCCCCGGGCCGGCGGTCCGGCGCAAGGGCCGTCCGCCGGGCACCGGGGCCGCGGCTGTGCGTCGGGACCGCCTCAGGGCGCGTCGCTCTGCTGCTTCTCCATCCGGTGGATCTGCTCGACGAGTTCGGCGGCCATCGACTTGATGGTCTCCAGCCCCTCCCGCCCCCAGGGCCGCGGTTCGAGGTCCACGACACAGACGGTGCCCAGCGCCGTCCCCGTACGGTCGATCAGCGGCGCACCGAGGTAGGAGCGGATGCCGATCTCATCGACGACGGGGTTGCCGGCGAACCGCGGATAGTCGCAGACGTCCTCCAGCACCAGGGCCTTGCGGCGGACGATGACATGCGGGCAGTAGCCGTGGTCCCGGTCCATCACCCGGCCCGGCTGGGCACTGGCGGGCGCCGGGCCCAGCTCGACGGCCTGGTCCTGGGAGGGCGTGTAGAGACCGGCGAAGTACTGCCGCCGCTCATCGATGAAGTTGACCATCGAATAGGGCGCCCGGGTGGTCCGGGCGAGCTTGCGCGCGAACTCGTCGAAGGCGGGCAGCGGGGACTCGCCGATTCCCAGGGCGCGCAGCCGGGCGACGCGCGCCGGGGCCTCGTCGTCCTGCGGGGTGAGCAGCAGATGGCGCGTCGGGTCGTAGGAGATGTACGGGACGCGGGAGGCGGGGTGGTTCATGGCAGCTCCGGGGTCGCGGCGAGGGCGGGGGTGAGCAGATGCTGGACGAGCGAGACCAGGACTTGGGTGGCCGAGCCGCCCCGGCGGGCGTCGCAGAGCACGACGGGGATGTCCGGGGAGACATCCATGGCGCTGCGGACCTCGTCCGGGTCGTAGCGGTAGGAGCCCTCGAACTCGTTGACGGCGACGATGAACTGGATGCCGCGCCGCTCGAAGAAGTCGACGGCGGCGAAGCACTGGTCCAGGCGCCGGGTGTCGGCGAGGATGACCGCGCCGAGTGCGCCGTTGGACAGCTCGTCCCACATGAACCAGAAGCGCTGCTGCCCCGGCGTCCCGAAGAGGTAGAGGATGTGCTCGGGACCGAGGGTGATCCGGCCGAAGTCCATGGCGACGGTGGTGGTGTTCTTCTCCTCGACACCGGCCAGATCGTCCGTCCCCACGCTGATCTGGGTGAGGAGTTCCTCCGTGCTGAGCGGCTCGATCTCGCTCACCGCCCCGACGAAGGTCGTCTTGCCGACCCCGAAGCCGCCCGCGACCAGGATCTTGAGCGCGGTGGGGAAGCGGTCGGTCGCATGGTCCCCCTGGTTGCGGGGGTCACAGTCGTTTGCGAAGTCCATTCAGCACCGCCTCCAGCAGGGCACGGTCGGTACGGGACGCGGGCCCTGCCGAAACGGCTGCGGGGGCCCGCGCGGTGATCGCCCCGCAGTCGACGAGGTCGGCGAGGAGCACTTTGGTGACCACGGCGGGCAGCCGTATGTGGGCGGCGATCTCGGCGACCGAGACCGGCCCTCCGCACAGCCCCAGCACCTGGGCGTAGTCGGGGCCCTGGCAGGCGACGGGCCGCCGGCCGGTGGCCATCACCATGGTCAGCAGGTCGAAGTGCGCCGTCGGACGGGTCCGGCCGTTGCTGATGGTGTACGGACGGACCAGCCGGCCGGCCGCGTCGTCGTACCACGGCTCGCCGCCCTGCCGTCGTAGGCGACGCACGGTCATGGTCAACGACCGCCCGCGGGTGCCTGCTGGCGTGCGGGGGTGGACAGATACGGCCGGACGCTCTTGACCAGCATCGACATCTCGTAGCCCAGCACCGCCACATCGGCCTCCCGGCCGGCGAGCACGGCCAGACAGGCGCCCGAGCCGGCGGTGGAGACGAACAGGAAGGTGGACTCCAGCTCGACGACGACCTGGAGGACGTCGTCGCCCTCCCCGAAGCGCACACCGGCGCTGCGGGCGAGGGAGTAGAGGCCGGAGGACAGGGCGGCCATGTGGTCGGCGCTGTCCGGGTCGAACCCATGGGCGGCCTTGACCAGACCGTCCGACGACAACAGGAGCGCGCTCCGGGCGTGCGGCACCCGCTGTACGAGCCCGGTCAGCAGCCAGGACAGGTCGGTGTGCTGGCCGCCCTGCGGCTGCAAATGCGCCTGCGCACGCACATCACTCACCATGGTTACGGTCGTCTCCTCGGGGGCTGGCCATCGGGGCGTCGTGGTCACGGTCGTAGAGCAGGTCGTTGCCGGCCGGGCTGCTGGGGTCGCCGCCCTGGGCCGGGATGGTGGCGGTGCCGCTTGCGGTGTCCTCGGCGTAGCTGTCGTCGCCGAGGCTGAAACCGCGTCGGAAAGCGGCCATCAGACCGGGGTCGTGCTCGGGTTCCGGGCCCGTACGGGGTGTCGTGGACGGCAGGATCGGGTCGCCGCGCAGCTCCGGAACGAGATGCGTCTGCTTGCGCCGCCGGGGCAGCCGCGGGCGGGCGGCGTTGTCCACGGCGGGCGCGGGCGGCAGCACGACCGGGCCGGGCCGGTCGGCGGGCGCGGGGTCGGGGCCGGGGGTCTCGTGGGTGTGCGCATCGGGCAGGTGCGCGTCAGGCAGGTGGACGTCAGGAGTGTGGGCGCCGGACGCGCGGACCAGCCGGCGCCGGGTGGCACCGAAGTCGGGATCGCGGTCCACGGGTGCCGGGGCCGGGTCCGGGTGGCCGTCGTAGCCGCGCGGTGACACGTCGAGCGCACGGTCGGGAGCGGGCCCGGGGGCGGGAATGGCGAGCGGGTGCGGGACCGCGGGACCGGGGTCATGGCGGTCGTGCCGCTCCTGCCCGGCGTCGGCGGGGCCGGCGTGGTCCCCGGGGTATCCGCCCTCGTACGTCCCCTCGTCGAGTACGTCGTGCGCGGGTGCCGGGCCGGTGTCCGGCGAGCCGGTGGGGGCCGGTGCGCCCGCCGCGTTCGCGTTGCCCTCGGCCGACTCCGCGCCGAGCAGCCCCTGGGGCACGATCAGCACGGCCTGCACACCGCCGTAGATATTGCTCTGGAGGCGGACCACGATGCCGTGCCGCCGGGCGAGCGAGGAGACCACGAAGAGCCCGATCCGGCCGTCGCTCAACAGCTCGGCGACATCGATGTGTTCGGGGTCGGCCAGCAGGCCGTTCATCCGCGACTGCTCGTCCGCGGACATCCCCAGCCCGCGGTCCTCGACCTCGACCGCGAGTCCGGCGGTGACGAGTTGGGCGCGCAGCAGGACCGGGGTCTGCGGGGCGGAGTAGATCGTGGCGTTCTCGACGAGTTCGGCGAGCAGGTGGATCACGTCGGCGACGGCATGGCCGCGCAGGGTGCCCTCGATCGGCGGCACCAGCTTGATCCTCGGGTACTGCTCGACCTCGGCGATCGACGAGCGCAGCACCTCGGTCAGGGAGACGGGGCGGCTCCACTGGCGGCGCGAGATGGCGCCGCCGAGGACGGCGAGGTTCTCGGCGTGCCGGCGGATGCGGGTGGCCAGGTGGTCGACGTGGAACAGGCCCTTGAGCAGGTCGGGGTCCTCGACCTGGTTCTCCAGCTCGTCCAGCAGCTCGATCTCGCGGTGCACCAGGGATTGCAGCCGCCGGGCGAGGTTCACGAAGACCTCGACCTTCTGTTCGCTGCCGCTGGCGTTGCTGCGGGCGATGGCGACCGCGTCGATGACGGCGGACTCGGCGGCCCGGCCCGCGGCGGCCACTTCATGGGCGAGCAGGTCGAGGGTGTCGCCGGTGGGCACCGGTCCCTGGTCGGGTTCGCGGCGCTGGATCCATTCGCCCTGCCGTACGCGGTCCAGGAGGTCGTACAGGTCGGACTGGCTGCGGGCGCAGACCTGGCGCAGCCGGGCGTAGCGGGCGACGGTGGCCCGGGCCTCGGAGTGAGCGGCGGCGCCCGCGGTGAGCACGATGACGCAGACCAGGGCGAGCCCGCCGCACAGCACCACCCACTCGCGGCCGGTGATCCGGGCGCCCCCGGCCTGGACGACATAGGCGGCGACGGCCGTGCAGAGGACGGCGACCAGAAGGCAGGGAACGGCGGCGAGCCTGACCAGACGGGACCGTATCGCCGAGTCGGCGGCCGACTCGGGGAACGCGGCACGGCCGTGTCGTCCACCCTCACGCTCCCGCCGCCGGGCGGCGGCGGGTACGGGGGCGGCCCCCGGGGAACCCTGGGACCCTGGGGATCTCTGAGCCTCCTGGGACAGCTGAGTCCCCTGGGGGAATGCGGTAGGCATCGGCGCCCTCCGGATCGGCCGTGGCAGTTCGCGGAGCACGCACGCTAGTTGTTGGCGGGGTGGGGTCCGGAGCCACTTCGGGGTTTCGCTACCCCACGCCACCTCCCTGAGTGGCCGCCACCCGCACGCCAGTACGGGTACCCCCGAACTTCCGTTCCCTCATGATGAGTTGAGGCCGCCGAGGGCGCCCCTTTCGATGACTTGCGAACGGCGCTCGGGGACGCGATGCGCGCCGGGGACATCGGTAAGAGCACGGGACTGGGCACCATCCCTCCAGGCGTCGGCGGGCTTCTCGCCCTGTGCCGGATCGGCGCCGGGGCCCGCGCGCCCGCCCGGCGTCTCAGGACCATGGCGGCTGACCCACACCCGCTCACCGGCTGCGATACGCGGCGGCTCCCTGCCGGTACTGCTCCTTGGCCCCGGCGAAGTCGGGGACATCGGAGCGGTCGCGGTCCCCCGGGCCGAAGACGCGCGCCAGGGCCTCGGCGCCGTCACCGACCGCGGCGGCGCGCGCCATCATGGTCCGTTCGTAGGCGGTGACGGCCTCGTCGGGGGTGTCATGGCGGGCGAGGGCCAGCGCGAGTTCGCACCCGTCGAGCATGGCGAAGTTGGCGCCGTAGCCACCCAGGGGAGCCATCAGGTGGGCGGCGTCCCCGAGCAGGGTGACGCCCGGGGTGTGGGGCCAGGCGTGCGGGGCCGGGAGGACGAACAGCGGCCGGTTGACGTACGGGCCGTCGTTGTCGGTGATCAGGACGAGAAGCCGCTCGTCCCATCCGGCGAAGGCCCGGAGCAGCACGGCGCGTACGGCGTCGGTGTCGGCCAGGTCGATACCGGCGGCGCGGTACCAGTCCGCGTCGTCACGGAGGGCGATGTACGCGCGGACGTGCTGGTTGCTGTTGCGCTGGCCGATCAGACCCTTGTGGTCGCCGGTGGCGAAGATGCTCCCGTGGCCGACGAGTTCGGCGACGGCGGGGTGCGCGGTGTCGACCTCGTCGTAGCGGGCCTCCAGGAAGGTCACGCCGGTGTAGACGGGCGTGGCATCGCTGACCAGCGGCCGCACCCGGGACCAGGCGCCGTCCGCGCCGATGACGAGGTCGACATCCCTGGTGACGCCGTGGTCGAAGGTGAGGCGGTGGGTGCCGGCCGGGCCCGGGGTGGCGGAGAGGAGGGTGTGGCCCCACTGGAGGGTGCCGGGTGCGAGGGAGTCCGCCAGCAGGGTGCGGAGTTGTCCGCGGTCGATCTCGGGGGCGGCGTCCTCGTCGCTGGTGGGGCGGTAGTCGACGAGCACCTCGCCATGGCGGGTGAGCATGCGCTGGGCCTGCCCCTCGGGACGGGCCAGGGCGTGGAAGTCGGCGAGCAGTCCGGCTTCCCGCAGGGCGATCTGCCCGGAGTCCGCGTGCAGGTCCAGGGTGCCGCCCTGGTTGCGGGCGTCCGCGGAGGTGTCCCGGTCGTAGACGGTGACGTCGATGCCGTGGCGCTGGAGGACGCGGGCGCAGGTCAGACCGCCGGGGCCGGCGCCGATGACGGCGATCCGCGGGGCGGGAGCGTGGGTGGTGGACATGGGTGATTCCTCCGCTGGGTGCGGTCGGGTGGGATGAGCGGGTGCACGCCGGACCGTCGGACCGTCGGACCGTCAGACCCGTCGGACCGGTCGAGGGCGTCAACGGGCCGGTGGCAGCGCTCGGTTCACCGGTGCGGTGGCTCCGGAGCCCGGTCGGGGCCCGGCCTGCGCTCCCGGCTCACCCAGAAGAGCACACCGATTCAAAAAGTGCAACGAGTCAACTTTTTCAATCGGGCAACCAGAGAGGGTAGGGTGAAGCCGTGAGTGAGACGACACAGCCCCTCGGCCGCCGCGAGCGCAAGAAGGCCGCCACCCGCCAGGCGCTGGCCGACGCGGCGCTTCGGCTGTTCCTCGAACGCGGCTATGACCAGGTCAGCATCAAGGACATCGCCGAAGCCGCCGATGTCTCCACCACGACGCTCTTCAAGCACTTCCCCGGTAAGGAAGCCCTGGTCTTCGACGCGGACAGTGACCATGAGGCCGCCCTCGTCGCGGCCGTCCGCGACCGCCCCGACGGCCGGTCCGTTCCCGCCGCTTTGCGTGACCACATCGTGCGCTGCCATCTCGGGACCGCCACCGACCCCGCGTTCGCCCGGTTCCGACAGCTCGTCATGAGCACACCGGCACTCCGCGACTACGGCCACCGCATGTGGATGCGGCATGAAACCGCCCTCGCACAGGCCATCGCCACCGACACCGGCGCCCCCGAGGACGACCCGGCCTGCGCCGCACTCGCGCACTTCGCCCTCGAAGCGCTCGCCCTCGCCCGCGGCCGGGACGACCCCCGCGCGGCCATCGACGCCGCCTTCGACCTGCTGGAACGCGGCTGGCAGCCACCTGCCCGGCGCACCGCCCGCACCTCGGAGCAGGGCACCGAATGAGCGTCAGACGGCGCGCCCGGCAGGCTCCTGGCCAATGGGCTCCTGGTCGAGGAACGTGGCGACGGTCCGGGTGAAGCGACGGGGGTCGTCGAGCCAGGGGTAGTGGCCGGCGCCCGGCTGGACGACCAGTTCGGCCCGGGGGATCAGCTGCGCGATGTCCGCCGCGATACGGGGCAGCGGGCCGCTGTCCACTTCACCGGCCAGCAGCAGGACCCGTGCGTCCATGCCCGCAAGGGCGGCGCGGGTCTGGTCGGGGGCGAAGGCGCCAGCGGACGCGTAGCTCTCCGCGGCCTCTTCGTGGGTCTGTGCCACGTCGGACGCGGCATGCGCCTGCGCGGCCGCGTCCCAACGGCCGTAGAAGAAGGGGGCGATGGCGTCCCAGTCGGCGTCGGCCAGGGAGCCGGCCCAGACCCGTTCATAGGCGTCGTACGCGGCACCGAACCAGGGCTCGGCGGTGCGTAGGGCCGCCGCCTCCCGGCGGTGTGCCTCGGTGAAGTCGACGCCGAGGGCGCGGGCGCGCGCGGTGATGAGGGTGAGGGTACGGATGCGCTGCGGGTGGCGGGCCGCGTAGAGAAGCGCGAGATCGCCGGCCGCCGAGTGCGCGAGGAGGTCGACCCGGGCCGGCCCGAGGTGCACACGGAGGGCCTCGACATCGGCGACCTGCCGGTCGCAGCGGTAGGTGGCCGGGTCGGCGGGGACGCCGGAGTCGCCGGTGCCGCGCAGATCGAGCTTGATCAGCCGGCGCCGCTCGGACAGTCCGCCGAGGTCGCCGAGGTAGTCGGACGCCCGCATGGGCCCACCGGGCAGACAGAGCAGCGGCTCGCCCTCGCCCACGACGTGATAGGCGAGGGGGGTCCCGTCCGGAGCGGCGAAGGCAGGCATGGCATCATCTTCATCGCCGTGTGCCGGGCGCGGCAAGGGGATTGTCGCCGGGGCGGGGCACGGCGAGCCCATTGCGCAGCGAACGAGTTGCCTCCGGGCCGGGCCCGGCAAGCGCATTGCCTCCGGGCCGGGCTCAACGGTCCGCGGCGAGGCCCACGTCGGTGGGGGACACCGCCGACGGCCAGGCCGGCCAGCCATGGACGGGCGGCACCGCGATCGCCCGCCACCACGGATAGACGGCCGCCGGGGCGTCCGGCTCGAAGGGCTCGCCGGGTCTGGGGTGGGCCGTGCCGACGCCGGACTTCCAGCCGGCGGCCAGGGTCCGTTCGGCAGGCTCCGCCCAGGGGTGCGGGGCGAGGTTGAACGTGCCCCAATGGATCGGCAGCAGCACCCCGCGCGGCTCGCCGCCCTGGAGGTCGAGGTGGGACCGGACGCCCTCTTCAGGCGTCATATGAATGTCCGGCCAGAAATCACTGTAGGCGCCGATCTGGATCATCGTGGCGTCGAACGGGCCGTGCGCCGCGCCGATCTCCGCGAAACCGGAGAAGTAGCCGGTGTCGCCGCTGTGGTAGATCCGGTGCTCGGGGCCCGCGACCACCCAGGAGGCCCACAGCGTGTGCTGCGGGCCGCGCAGCCCGCGGCCGCAGAAGTGCTGGGCGGGGGTGGCCGTGAGGGTCAGGCCGCCGACGCGGGTGGACTCGTGCCAGTCGAGCTCGGTGATCCGCTCCGCGGGCACCCCCCAGAATTCCAGGTCGGCGCCGACGCCGAGCGGTACGACGAAGGCGGCGCCGGTGCCGGCCAGACCCTGGACCGTCGCCATGTCGAGATGGTCGTAGTGGTCGTGCGAGATCACCACGGCATCGACCGGGTCCAGCTCGTCCAAGGCGAGAGGCACCGGGTGCAGCCGCTGGGGGCCGGCCCAGGTGAACGGCGAACAGCGCTCTCCCCAGACCGGGTCGAAGAGCACCCGCTGCCCGTCTATCTCGGCCAGCACGCTCGAATGGCCCATCCAGGTGAGCCGCAGCCCGGAAGCGGGCGGTTGGCCCCAGTCCGCGGCGGTCGGACGGTACACCGGAATCCGGCCGACCGGCGCCCGGCGCAGCCGGCCCTCCCGGCTCAGCTGGGTGCGCGCCATCGGCAGCGCGGAGCCGTGCAGCAGCTGCCTGGTCGGCACGGGATTGCGGAACTGGCCGTCCACGAACTGGGGCGACCTGCGCATCCTGGCCAGCCGCTCCCCGGTGGGTGCGATTCCGAAGCTCGCGGGCCGCAGCGCGGAAAGTCGAGTGCGGCGGGGTCGGGAACCGGTCACGGCACCTCCATGGTCAGGGCGGTCGCGAAGTGAACGGGCCGCATGAGCGGTGGGTTCCGGCACACCGCGCCACTCGGCACCGCCGTACGGTTTCCGCACCACGACACCCGGACTCAACACCATCACCCGCAGAGAGAAACCGCGCGACCGGCCGCCGCATTCCTGGCGGACGGTGTGACCTCTCCCGGCCTGCCGGGGAGGTCTTTCGGCGCGGCCACCGGGAAGCGCCCATTGCGGTGACGGGGGGCGGGGCGGGGGCCGGGGGCACGGGCGCGGGACGGAAGCCGGGCCACGGGGGCGGCGGATGGGCGGGAGCGCCCGCGGCCGCCGCCCCACTCCCCCTCCACACACACCCGAACCCGCCCCGCACCCTCCTACGGTCCCCCAGGCGGCCGCACCCCGCTCCCCCCCGGGGCCCGGCGGCGGATCAGACCGCCTCGATGACCGCGGGCGGGCCGGGCAGCCCGGGGCGGCGGGGCAGGAAGACGGTGCGCAGGAAGATCCGCGGGGCGACCAGACGCGTCGGCGGCGCGGTGAGGTTGAAGACGTCCCGGAAGGCCGCGCCGACGACCGGGTCGATGGCGGCGCGGGCGAAGAGCCGGTCGAGGTACCAGGTGGAGAGCCGCTCCCCGAGGCCCGCCTTGGTGTCGCCGGTGCTCACGTACGGGCGGTCCGCGCCGACCGCGGCGAGCCAGGCGGGCTCCGCGGCGCGGGCCACCGCCCGCTGCGCCTCGGCGGTGATCCCGGAGCGCAGCCCGCCGCCGTCCGCGAGCGTGCGGCGCACGGCCAGCGCACCGAGGGCGGCGACCGACATGCCCTGCCCGTACACGGGGTTGAAGGTGCACGCGGCGTCCCCGAGGACGAGCAGGCCGTCGGGGAGGGCGCCGGGCCGCTCGAAGTGCCGGCGGCGGTTGCGGGTGTCGCGGAAGCCGTGCACCGGAGACAGCGGCTCGGCCCGGTCGAGCAGTTCATGGATGTACGGGTCACCGATGGTGGCGCTGAAGGCGGTGAACTCCGCGGCGTCCGTGGGCGGATGGTGCCCGCGCACACCGGACATCGTCAGCAGCCACTTGCCGTCCTCCACCGGGACGTACACCGCGCCGCGCGGGCACTCGGGCCAGCCCGGGACGTTGATGCCCGCGTCCGGCGCCGTGGCCGGGTCCTTGGGGCGGTACATCCGGGAGGCGTAGGCGATCCCCGCGTCCACGGTCTCCTCGTGCGGCACGGTCCGGCCCAGCGCGGCGAGCCACTGCGGGGTGCGGGAGCCGCGGCCCGAGGCGTCCACGACGAGCACGGCCGGCAGCGCCCGCCCGGACCGCGCGCCCGTCGCCCCGTCCCGGGGCCGCACCCGGACCCCGGTCACCCGGCTCGCGTCCCCGGTCAGCCCGGTGACCTCGGTCGCTTCCAGGACCTCGACCCGGGTGGCCGAGCCGGCGGCCGCGCCCAGCACCCGCTCCCGTACGACCGCGTCCAGCACCGGCCGGGTGACGCTGAGGGTGAGATGCCGGCGCTCGTCGAAGCGGCGCTGCCAGCCGGTGGGGGTGCGGGTGAGGAGATCGCGGGACAGATACAGGCCGCGGGCGCCCGCCTCGCCGAGCGCGGCGACGGTGCCGGGCAGCAGCTCCTCCAGGGCGTGCCGGCCGCCGCTGAGGAGCACGTGCAGATGGCGGGCCTGCGGGACGCCCTTGCGGAAGCCGCGGCCCTCCGGATAGCGGTCCCGCTCGATGACGGTGACCGTCTCGACCTGGCCGAGCAGTGCGGTGACGGCCAGCATCCCCGCGAGCCCGCCGCCGATCACGATCGCGGTGCGCCCGCCATTGGAGTGCTCTGTCACCGTTGCCTCGCTCCCCCGACGGCGTGGTCCGGCCGCCGTACGGCCCGCTCGTTCCTGTCCCCGGCCCCCTGTGCCTGACCGGCATGGCACACCGTCCGCGGAAACTGATCACCGTCGGGCCCACACTTCAGTGCGCTCGGCGGCGGTGTCAACGGCCCTTTCCGCCAACCGATTCGCGGTGTCGGCATGGAGCCCGGCCACTCTCGCGGTCCTCCGCCGTCGCCCGTTCACCTTTGGCCACTGATCACCGGCCCGGCTACTTGTGCGTCCCTTCCTCCCTCGTGTCACCGGATTCCCTGACATCCCGTCATGGGACGAGCCTGCGTCTAGACTCCCGGCAGCGGATGCACCTCGTCCGCAAACGGTCTCACCAGCAAGGGATTCGTCTCACCAGCAAGGGATTCAGGGACGCTTGTGACATTCCAGCAGGTTTCTGAGCCGTATGACGCCTATGACGTCCTCGTCGTCGGCGGGTCGGGCGTGGACACCGTTGTGTCGGTCGGCGCGCTGCCGGTGCCGCTCGCCGATTCGTACGCGGTCCCGCCGCTGTACGAAGGGGCGGGGCACACGGGTACCGGCGTCGCGCTCGGCTGCGCGGCGCTCGGGCTCACCACCGGGTTCGTGGACTTCATCGGCGACGACCATGCGGGCACTCTGGTCCGCGAGCGGATGGCCGGCAGCGGCGTCGACTTCCGGCCGCTGATCTCTCCGCACGGCACCCGGCGGGCGGTCAACCTCGTCGCTCCCGACGGCCGCCGGATGTCGTTCTACGACGCCCGTGACCCGGCCGAGCTGCGGATGCCGCCGGAGCACTATCTGCCCCCGCTGCGCCGCGCCCGCCACGTCCATCTGTCGATCATGAACTTCGCCCGTTTCCTGTACGACGACATCGAGGAGCTGGGCCTCCCCGTCTCCACGGATCTCCAGGACTGGGACGGGCTGACGGACCACCAACGGGAGTTCGCCCTCCGCTCCGACCTGGTGTTCCTCAGTACGGCGGGGGCGGGTGAACGGATCGCGGCCGTGATGCGGGAGATCCTGCACGAGGGACGCGCCGAGGCGGTGATCGCCACGGCCGGTGCGGGCGGCGCCTATCTCCTCAGCGCCGACGACCGCACCCCACGCCCGGTGCCGGCCGCGGTCCCGCCCGGCCCCGTCGTGGACAGCAATGGCGCGGGCGACGCCTTCACCAGCGGCTTCCTCTACGGGCGGCTGGCGGGCCGGGGCCTGGAGGAGTGTGCCCGCCTGGGCGCCGTCGCGGGGGCGTACGCCTGTACCTCCCGGGGCACCCACACCGCCCTCGTCGGGCGGGAGGAGCTGCACGCGGCCCTCCGCGGCAAGGCGACGGCCCCGGCCACGGCGGCGCCGGGCGGTGACGGGCACCGGATCCCGGGCCCGCCGGATGCCCAGGCGTCGCCCACGCGGGCGTAGCCGGGGCGACGGAGCAGGGACCGGCCGGGCACCCCGGCCGGTCAGCTCGTGCGGCCCACTCCGCCGTAGAAAATGGTGTCGTTGAGCTCCTTCGCGCCGGGCACCGGGCCGTCCGGCCGCCACAGCGGCACCCGTACGACACCCGGCTCCAGCAGGGCGAACGGCCCGAAGAGCGACTCGACCCCGGCCTTCGACCGCAGATTGAGGGTGGCGGTGGCGCTCTTGTAGACGTTCACCACACCGTCGCGTGCCCGCTCGTCCGTGCGGCCCGCCGCGTAGTCCTCATAGGGCTCACCGGTCGCATGGGTCAGGACGAGATGGCTGCCCGCGGGGAGCGCCTCGGCGAGGGTGGCGATGAGCGCGGCGGGGTCCTCGTCGTCCCGGATGAAGTGGAGTACGGCCACCAGCAGCAGCGCCACCGGCCGGTCGAAGTCGATCAGCTCCCGGACGGTGGGGTGGTCCAGCAGCGCCTTGGGGTCGCGGACATCGCCGAGGACGAAGCCGGTGCCGTGGGCGTTGGTCAGCCGGGCCCCGGCGTGGGTGGCGACGATCGGGTCGTCGTCGACGTACACCACGCGGGTGTCGGGGGCGGTCTCGCGGGCCACCTCATGGGTGTTGGGCGAGGTGGGGATGCCGGTGCCGATGTCGATGATCTGGCGGATGCCGCCGGCGACCAGCTCGCGCACCGCCCGCCGCAGGAACGCGCGGTTGGCGCGGGCGCTGAGCCGTACCTGGGGGTGGACCTCGATGACCCGCTCCGCGGCCACCCGGTCGACCTCGTAGTTGTCCCAGCCGCCGAGGTAGTAGTCGTACATCCGGGCCGGGTGCGGCCGGCTGGTGTCGATCTCCGCGGCCGAGAAGCCCGAGTGCTCCGGCCCCTGGACGTACGGCCCCATCATCTCCGGGAACTCACCGTCCGGCGTCCCCTGCGACATGTCCTGCTCGCTCATGCCGTCCGCCGTTCGGTGCGCCGGCCCGGCGCCGCCGCGAGCAGGAAGTCGGCATGGCCGGCCTTCGCCCCCTCGATGAAGCTCACCATTTCGTGGTGGGTGTAGATCAGGGCCGGGCCGTCCGGGTCGGTCGACTGACGCAGCGCTATCCGGCCGTCCCCCAGCCGCATGGCCTCGACGCACTCGCCTCCGTTTCCGCCGCTCCACGGCTTGTGCCAGCCCTCTGTGCCCAGTTCTTTGGCGGGCATGCCGTTGTAGATGCGTATGCGATCCATGGTTCAGATCTCCTTGCGAAAGCCACCCAGAATGGCCTCGGTGGTGTGTGCCGGCGCGGCCTGTGCACACATCCGGTCCAGGGCCTCCAGGAACTGCGAGACGTCGTTGCGCTGGTCGAAGTACACGGCTCCGACGAGGCTTTCCGCGTATGCGATGTCCGGGAGTTCCGGGATCGGGAAGCGGAAGATGTGAAACGGGCCGTACATGGCGGGGTGCGGGCCCGCGGCGAAGGGCATGATCTGGAGCCGGACGTTCGGCAGCGCGGTGGCTTCCATGAGCCGGGTGACCTGGTCACGCATCACCTTCGGCCCACCGATCGGGCGCCGCAGCACGGTCTCGTCCATGACCACCCACAGCATCGGGGCGTGGTCACGGGTCAGCAGGGACTGGCGCTCCATGCGCAGCGCGACGATACGGTCGATGTCCTTGGCGGAGGCGTGCGGCATCCCGGCCTTCAGGACGGCGGCGGCATAGTCCTCGGTCTGCAACAGCCCGGGGATGTAGTGCGGTTGGTAGGCCCGGATGAGGTTGGCTTCGCTCTCCAGGCTGACGAACGCGCTGAACCACTCGGGCAGGACATCGCGGAACCGGTGCCACCAGCCGGGCTTGTTGGCCTCGCGGGCGAGGGAGACAAAGCCCTCGATCTCCTCGTCGTCGGTGACGCCGTAGGTCGCCAGCAGCTTCTCGACGTACGGGAGCTTGAGTCCG
This sequence comes from Streptomyces sp. NPDC029466, assembly GCF_055574515.1. Lineage (NCBI taxonomy): Bacteria > Bacillati > Actinomycetota > Actinomycetes > Kitasatosporales > Streptomycetaceae > Streptomyces > Streptomyces sp. NPDC029466. The sequence goes on along the minus strand of NZ_JBVHZH010000025.1, from coordinate 104,047 downwards.
ACCTCGGCCTTTTCCATCCGCCGTATCGTGGCGTGGGTCACATCGAGGGCCGCGGCGGCCTGCTCGAAGGAGAGGCCCGCTTTCTCACGCAGGTCCTGTAGCCGCTTGCCGAGCACCACCCGCAGGACGGTGGGCGCCCCTGCCGACCGTGGGTCCGCCACGTTCGATCGCCTCCAACTGACTTCAATGGTCAGCAGTGTGTCATGCCGTCAGCATCAACGAACAGACTGCACTTCCGATTCTGCAAATTACAGACTGATCCTTGCCATTGGTGACCGACATCGCACATAGTTACGGCGTGGCTTCCTCCAACAACGCTCCCTCGTTAGGGCGCTGTGGCGGCTTTGTCGCCCAGTACCCGCAGGACGCGTTCCACTTGCCGGCGCGACGCACGTCCGTTCCCGAGGCGCGCAGACGCGTCAGTGCGCTGCTGTGCGAGTGGGGCGCGGATCAACAAGTCCGCGACGACGTGGAGTTGGTGGTCTCCGAGCTGTTCACCAACGCGGTACGGCACACCGACAGTGAGAAGGTCGGCTGCGAGCTCGCGCTCTTCGGTGCGCACATACGCATAGAGATCACGGACCAGGGCGGCCCGCAGGACTCGGCGCCGCACATCCAGCCCGGCAGCGTGGACCAGGAGTGCGGACGAGGACTGTTCCTCGTCGGCGCGCTGTCCGAGAGCTGGGGGTCGCGGCCCACCGACAGCGGTCAGGGCCGGGTCGTCTGGGCCGACCTGCCGTACTCCTCCCTCGCCCACTGAGGCCCCGCACCGCATCCGCGGCATCGGGGCCTCAGTCATGCCAGGGCCCTTCCCGGCCCGCGGCCGCCTACAGCGGCAGCAGATCGGGCCGCTTGGGCTCGACATGATCGCCGGAGGACTCCCCGCGCAGCCGGCGTCCGATCCACGGCACGAGATGCTCCCGCGCCCAGTGGATGTTATCCCGCCGCGCGTCGGCGGCCGAGCGCTCCGCCTCCGGGGGCCAGGGCTGGTCCGGATCGGCCGGCACCCGCAGCCCGAGCACCTGCGCCGCGCGCAGCGCCACCCGGGTGTGCCCGTCGGCGGACAGATGCAGCCGGTCATCGCTCCACGCCCGCCGGTCCTGCACCGACTTGAGCGACCACAGGTCCAGGACCGGGCAGTCGTGCCGGTCCGCGATGGCCCGGACATGCGCCGTATACGTCGCGATCTTGCCGCGCAGATGCTTGAGGACGGGGACTCCGCGGGTGTCGAAGCCCGTGCAGAGGAGAACCGTGCCGACCGCCTCCCGCAGATCGGCGACCGCCGCCTCATAGCGCTCGGCGACCGCGTCCGGGTCCGAGCCCGGCCGCAGGATGTCATTGCCGCCGGCGCAGAACGTCACCAGCGCGGGGGCGAGGGTTTTCGCCCGGGGCACCTGCTCCTCCACGATCTGGTCCAGGAGCCGGCCCCTGACCGCGAGATTCGCATAGCGGAAGTCACCCTCCGCCTGTTGGTCCGAGAGCAGGACCGCGAGCCGGTCCGCCCAACCGATGTACGCCCCGTCAGGGCCGGGATCCCCGACCCCCTCTGTGAAGCTGTCCCCGACGGCTGCGTACGACCCGATGGCGCCAAGGGCGCCGTTGCTGAAGTACTTCGAATCGTCTGCCACGTCAGGACATACTTCACCTCAAGAAGTGACTTACGCCACCGTAACCAGGGGTTGACGAGGGGTGATTAATGCCACCAGGTCAAATTCTTCTCAAGTCGGAATAATGATCGATCGCACCTTGCTTCCCCGGCACTCCAAGGCGCGTCAGAACGTCACCGCAATGACCTGATTGCCTATTGCATCAATGTCGTATCGTCGGAGGTGCCCCGCCTCGTCGACGAGCAGCGTCGGCGGCCGAACCCGAGGAGCGCGCCCGTGACGCAGCAGACGCCGCAGGTCCCACAGGCCCAGCCCGAGCTCACGGAGGTCCGCAACTTCCGCGATGTGGGCGGTCTGCCGACCGTGGACGGGCGTCACGTACGGGAGGGCAGGCTGTTCCGTAGTGGCCACCTCGCCCATGCGACCGAGACCGACGCCGCTTTTCTGGCCGGTCTCGGGCTGCACACCATCTTCGATTTCCGCAATTCCTCGGACATCAAGCTGGAAGGCCCCGATGTCGCGCTGCCCGGCGTGCGCAATGTGAACATTCCGCTCACCGACCCGGCCGACGGTGCGGAATTCTGGGCGATGGTGCGCGACGGTGAACTGGAGCAGCTGCGCTCCGCACTCGGCGACGGCAAGGCCGCGGCCCGTATGGCCGCGACGTACCGCCACATCATCACCACCCGCACCGAAGACCACAGCAGGGTGCTGCATGCGCTCGCCGAGGACAGCGTCCCGGCACTGATGCACTGTGCGGCCGGCAAGGACCGGGCGGGGCTGTCCGTCGCCGTGACCCTGCTCGCGGTCGGAGTCGAGCGGGACGCGATCGAGGCGGACTACCTCAAGTCCAACGATCCCCACCGCCGCTACAAGATCCGCCGCTCGGACAACTCCGCGGTCGGGATGTCGCAGGAGGTCATGGAGCTGCTCTCGCCGCTGTTCGGTGCGCACACCGACTACCTCACGGCCGCCTATGACGCGATCCACCGGACCTGGGGCTCGACGGAGAAGTACCTCACCGACGGTCTGAAGCTGACGCCCGCCGTCCGCGAGCGGCTGCGTGCCCAACTGCTGACGGACTGACGGGGCGGCGCCCGCTCACGGCGTGGCCACCCACCCCGCGGCCAGCACCAGCCCCGAGGCCCGGTGCACCGCGAGGAAGCCGAAGGGCCGGTCGTACCGGGCCGAGATCCGCTGGGCCCGGTACGGCGGCGGCGGTGGCACGGAGCCCGCGGCGGCCGGCATGACCGTGACCGCGGCCGCCCGGAAACCCAGCGGGCCGAAGGTCGCGGTCGCCGACTGCCGGGCGGCCGACACCGCGAGCGGCTGTTCGCTGATACCGGGGAAGTGCCCACGGGAGGTGTCGGCGGCGGTGGCGAGCCCGAAGAGGTCCGCCCGCTCCAGCAGATCGTGCTCGGCGCCGACGGTGAAGCCGGTGGTGGTGAGGTGCAGGCTCGGGGCCGTGTCGTAGCTCGGCACGGTCGTCACCCGCAGACCCGGACCGGCGCCGTCGGTCAGCGCCGTACCGGACACCGTCGGACAGCCGCCGCCCAGCGCCACGACACCGTGGTGCAGCACCTCGCCGCCCGGCACATCCGTCCCGCCGAGCAGCAGATGGACATCGAGTCCGTTGTCACCCGCGACCCGCACCGCGGTCAGCGGACCGGCCGGGGTGTCGTGCACCCGCACCTGCTCCACGTCCCGCCCGGAACGGCTCAGCACCGTCAACTCCCGCCCCGCCCACGGCCCTTCGGACGGCCGGGCGGGGAACTCGTCGAACGGCTCCGTCCAGGTCGTGCGCACCAGCAGCGCACTGGCCAGCAGGAACAGGGTGTCCCGGGTGAGCCGGGCCGGCATTCGCTCGATCAGTCCGTCGGTGTGCTGCCGCGCCCACCCGTCCAGCGCGCTCTGGTCCGCGTCGGGGTCCGCGGTGAGCTCCCCGTGCGCGGTGGGCGGCAGGCTGCTTAGCCACTCGGGGTGCAGGGTCAGCGTGCGACGGGCCCACAGGCCGACCGCGGCATCGACGCCGTCCGCCGCCGTCAGCGCGGCGAGCAGTTCCCGGCCTTCGCGTACGGCGTGCTCCGCATCGGTGCCGAGGGCTTCGGCCAGCTCCTTGCGGGCGGGGCCGGTGGCCGGTCCGGCGAGCAGTGCCAGCAGCGGCCAGACGCCCGCCGCGGTCAGCACGGTGTCCCGCTCCCCCACTGCCGCGCGCGCCCAGCGCGCCGTCATGTCGTTGACGGCCCGCGCCGTCGCCTCGGCCACCATGTGCGATCCCCCATCGGCGTGGTCAGCGGTTGGCGACCGCCTGTTTGACCAGCGTCCGCCCGAAGTCCCACATCAGGCCGCCGCCCCCATGGGCGTCGTCCATGACGGCCGTGAACGCCTCGACGAAGCGGTCCACTTCCCGCTCGCCGATGACCAGCGGCGGAAGCAGCTTAATGACCTCCAAGTGGTCACCGGAGACCTGGGTCAGGATGCGGTGCCGCTGGAGCAGCGGCACCACGACCATCTGCGCGAACAGCCCCTTGCGGGCCGTCTGGAGCATCGTCCAGCGGCTGCGCAGACCGAGGGACTTGGGACGGCCGAACTCGATACCGATCATCAGGCCGCGGCCCCGCACCTCGTGCAGCAGCTCGTAGCGGGGGATCAGCTCCGCCAGCCGGGAGCGCAGCAGTTCGCCGGTGCGCCGGGCGCCGGCCACCAGCTGCTCGTCCTCCAGCACCGCGAGCACCGCCAGACCGGCCGCCATCGCCTGGGCGTTGGATCCGAAGCTGGCGGAGTGCACCAGCACCCGGTCCATGGACGAGTAGACCTTCTTGAAGATCCAGTCCTTGCCGAGCGTCGCCCCGATCGGCACATAGCCGCCGGACAGCGCCTTGGCCACACACACCAGATCCGGCTCGACACCGTCCTCGTGCTGGTAGGCGAAGAAGTCCCCGGTGCGGCCCAGGCCGGTCTGCACCTCGTCGGCGATCAGCAGGGCCTTGTGCCGGTGCAGCAGTTCCTGGGCGGCGCGCAGGAAACCCGGCGGGGTCGGGTGGACGCCCTTGCCCTGGATGGGCTCGATCACGAATGCCGCCACGTCGCCGCGCTTCAACTCCCGTTCCAGCGCGGCCAGATCACCCATCGCGACGGCGGTGTCCGGCAGCAGCGGGGCGAAGCCGTCCCGGAAGCCGTCCTCCCCGTTGACGGAGAGCGAGCCGGTGGTCAGGCCGTGGAAGGCATGGGTGCAGTAGAGGACGCGGGGACGGCCGGTGGCGTAGCGGGCGAACTTCAGCGCGGTCTCGACGGCCTCGGTGCCGCTGTTGCCGAAGAAGACCCGGTCGAGATGGGGTGCGTGGGTCAGCAGCTTCTCGGCGAGCAGGCCGGGCAGCGGCTGGCAGTCGAAACGGGTGAGATCGGCCAGCTGGGCGTCCAGGACGTCGTGCAGCGCCTGCCGGACGACGGGGTGGTGCCGGCCGAGGCCCATCACCCCGAAGCCCGCGAGCATGTCCAGGTAGTCCTGGCCGTCGGCGTCCCAGAAGTAGGCGCCCTCGGCCCGTTCGTAGACCTTGTCGAAGCCGATGGTGTGCAGCATCCGCGGCAGTTGGTGGTTGAGATGGCGGGTGTGCAGGTCGTAGCGCTCGTCGCCGCGCTCGGCGAGCAGCTTGGTCAGGTCGAATCCGGTCACGGCTGCTTCTCCTTACGGGACCGGCCCGGTCCGGCTCACCCGTCGTACGGCGGATGAGCCGGACCGGACCGGTACACCGGGGAGCCGTGGCGATGGGCTCCCCTCACTCGACGGGTCAACTGCGGTTTCCCGCGACGGCGTCCCTGGCCGCCCGGAGGGACTCCTTCAGCGAGCCCATGGTGGCGAGGACGGCGGTCGGCTCGTAGCCGCAGTGCGCCATGCAGTTGGCGCAGCGCGGGTCCTTGCCGCGGCCGTACTTGTCCCAGTCGGTCTCGTCGATGAGCTCCCGGTACGTCGGGACGTAGCCGTCACTCATCAGGTAGCAGGGGCGCTGCCAGCCGAACAGCGAGTAGTTGGGGATCGCCCAGGCCGTGCACGGGAAGTCCGCCTTGCCCTCCAGGAAGTCCAGGAAGAGCGGACTGTGGTTGAGCCGCCAGCGGCGCCGGTTGCCGCCGGCGAAGGCCTTCTTGAACAGCTCCCGGGTCTGTTCCACGCCGAGGAAGTGCTCCTGGTCGGGGGCCTTCTCGTAGGCGTAGGCGGGCGACAGCATCATTTCGTCGACCTGGAGGTCGTCATTGAGGAAGTTGAGGACCTCGATGATGGTCTGCGGGGTGTCGGTGTTGAAGAAGGTGGAGTTGGTGGTGACCCGGAAGCCGCGCCGCTTGGCTTCCTTGATCGCCGCCACCGCCTCGTCGAAAACACCTTCCTTGGCGACGGATTCATCGTGGCGTTCCCGCATGCCGTCGATGTGCACCGCGAACGCGAAATACGGCGAGGGGGTGAACTTCTCCAGCTTCTTGCGCAACAGCATCGCGTTGGTGCACAGGAACACATATTTCCGCTTCGCCACCAACTGCTTGACGATCTCGTCGATCTGCGGGTGCATCAAGGGCTCGCCACCGGCGATGGAGACCATCGGAGCGCCCGACTCCAGCACCGCCCCGACCGCCTGCGCCACCGGCATCCGCTGCTTGAGCACACCCGCCGGATGCTGGATCTTCCCGCAGCCCTCGCATTTGAGATTGCAGGCGAAGAGCGGTTCCAGCTCGACAATGAGCGGGAATTTCTCCCGCCGCCGGATCACCTTCTGTTCAAAGAGATAGGTACCGACCCGGATGGACTGACGGAGCGGCATGGCCATCTGGCTCACCTCCAGGGGAGCAGCAAAGAACGGTGCCATTCGTGGAAAACGGGGAGTACGGAGCGCAGCACTCGGAAGGCCGATATTCCACCGCGCACGGTGCCGATTCGTACGAGTTCATGTTCTGGAGCGTCCACGACCACCCGGACGGCCGCAACCGGACGGCGCCCGGCGGCCCGGGCGGCACCGAGGGTCGCGGCGGACTCCATGTCCACCGCGACCGCACCGGCGGCGTGCAGCTCGGCCCGCTCCGCACCGCGTACGACGTGGTCGGAGCCGCACAGCAGCCCGCTGTGCACCGTCAGACCGCGCTCCCGCAGGGCCCGGACCAGCGGGCCGTTGTCATGGCAGGGCGTCTCCGGTGCGGCGGCGTGGTGGCCGCGGGTGGCCTCGGCGACGACCACGTCCCCGGGGCGCATCCCGCGGGCGAGGCCGGCGCAGAAGCCGCTGGCAATGACGGGGGAACGTTCGGTGACCGACCCTGCACGCAGCGCTTCGGTGAGGGCACGTTCGGCCGCCTGGGGGCCCATACCGGTGCGGAGCGTGACCACACGCGGACCGGCTTCCCCCGCCGCTCCCCCGCGGCCCCCGCGGCGCAGCGCGAACCGCTCGATGCCGAGCGCACAGGCGATCAGCAGCGGCGGTTCCGCGTCCATCGGGGGCCGGCCCGTCATCAGGACTCCACCGGCGCGCCGGCCGGTCCCCCGTTGAGGTAGCGGCCCAGGGCCGTCAGTGGGAAGACCTGGCGGTACAGGTGATAGTTGATGGAGAAGTCCCAGGGGAAGCCGGTGCCGGTGAAGTACGGCTCGTCCCAGGATCCGTCCTCGCGCTGGGTCGCGGCCAGCCGGCGCACCCCGCGCCGTACCGTCTCACTGTCCCGCTCCCCGGCCGCGAGCAGCGCCATCAGCGCCCAGGCGGTCTGCGAGGCGGTCGAGGCTCCGCGCCCCGCCCACCGCTCCTTGTCCTGGTAGGACCGCTGGTCCTCACCCCAGCCGCCGTCGTCGTTCTGCACCCGCTCCAGCCAGCGCACGGCCCGGCGGACCGCGGGGTGCGAGGCGGGGACGCCGGCCGCGGCCAGCGCGGGGAGCACCGATCCGGTGCCGTAGAGGTAGTTGGTGCCCCAGCGGCCGAACCAGGAGCCGTCGGGCTCCTGCTCGGCCAGCAGCCAGGCGAGCCCGCGGCGGGTGCGCGGGTCGTGGGTACGGCCGACGTCGGCGAGCATCTCGACGACATGGGCGGTGACATCGGCCGACGGCGGGTCGATGACCTCCCCGAAGTCACAGAACGGCAGCCGGTTGGGAAACGGGCTGGTGTTGTCGACGTCGAAGGCGCCCCAGGCTCCGTTCTTGGACTGCATCCCGAGGTTCCAGCGCACCGCGCGCCGGACCGCGGCCTCGACCCGCCGCGGATCGGGGTGCCGGACCCGGCGCAGCGCGAGCACCACCTCCGCGGTGTCGTCGATGTCCGGGTAGTTGTCGTTCTCGAACTCGAAACCCCAGCCCCCGGAAGGGAGTTGGGGCCGCTTGACGCTCCAGTCGCCGGGCCGGTCGATCTGCTCGGCGAGCATCCACTCGGCGGCCTTGACCAGCTGCGGGTGGTCGGCGGGCACTCCGGCGTCGGCCAGCGCGATGGTCGCCAGACAGGTGTCCCAGACCGGGGACTGGCAGGCCTCGATCATCCGGCTGCCGTCCTCGCGCCAGACGGCGAACCGGTCGAGGGAGTCCAGACCGGCGCGCAGCACGGGGTGGTCGAGGTCGTAGCCGCAGAGGTGCAGGGCGATGACGGAGTAGACGGCGGGGGGCTGGATGCCGCCCCAGCAGCCGTCGTTCTCCTGGCGTTCGATGATCCAGCGGGCGGCGGAGCGCATCGCGGCGGCGCGCAGCGGGCGCAGGGCGACTTTGTGGTAGACGTGCAGCGCTTTGTCGAGGCGCTGGAAGACCCCGTCCCAGCTGGTGGCGGGGGCGAGCGGCCGCGGCGGGTTGGGGCGGCGCGGATCGGTGTGCAGCTCGTCGAGGGCGAACGGCGCCGGGCGGACCGGGCGCTTGGCCGAGACGATGGTCAGCGGCACGATGGTCTGCCGCGCCCAGCACCCGAAGTCATAGATGTTGAGCGGGAACCACTTGGGGAAGTAGAGGAGCTCCGGCGGGAGTTCGGGCAGGTCGTCCCACTTCCACCAGCCGAAGAGCGCCAGCCAGATGCGGGTGAAGACCCGGGCGGCGGCGATCCCGCCCTCCGCGCGCACCCATGCGGCGGCCCGGGCCATGTGCGGTGCGTCCGGGGCGTCCCCGGCGAGCCGCAGGGCGACATAGGCCTCGATGGTGGTGGAGAGTTCACCGGGCCCGCCGTAGAAGGTGGCCCAGGTGCCGTCCGCGCCCTGTTGCCCGCGGATGTGGCGGGCGGCGGCTTCGGTGAGCTTCGGGTCCTGGATTCCGAGGAACTGACGGAGCAGCAGGTCTTCGGCGTCCATCGTGACGTTGGTCTCGAGGTCGCCCTTCCACCAGCCGGCGGGGTCCTGGACGGACAGCAGATAGTCGGTGGCGCGTGCGGTCGCGCGCCGGGCGGCGTCCACCGTGTCCTGCCGTACGGCGGTGCGCGTGGGCGCTTGTGTGGCGGTCTTCTCAGCGGTGGCATCGCTGGCCGAGGGGGCCCGGGGCGGCAGTGCCCCGGTGCTTCCGTCGGTCGTCGCTGTCATGGCTTCCCCTTCGGCAGTGAACTGTGAAAAGCGTGCTCAGGGATTCCGTCGGCCGGCGCCCGGCTGGCGCCGGCCGGCGACTGCGAACTATTCGGTGTCGATACTGCTCATCTCTGTCGTACGACGACGAAGTCCGCGAGCGCGACGAGCTGTGCGCGGACCTGCTCCGGCATGTCGATCTCGTCCAGTGCGGCGATGGCGGTGGCGTGCTGGCGGCGGGCCTCCTGGGAGGTCCACTCGCGGCCACCGGCCTCCTCGATGAGGGCCGCGCGGGAGGCGAACTCTTCCTCGGTGAAGTCGGCAATCTCGGTCTCGCTCTTCTTCGCGTCGGCCGCCAGGATCTGGGCGAGACGCTCGGAGGCCGGGCCACCGGCCGCCAGCGCGGCGACGACCGGCAGCGACTTCTTGCGCTGCCGCAGGTCGCTCCAGGTCTTCTTGCCGGTGGCGTCCGGGTCGCCCCAGATACCGAGCAGGTCGTCGACGGCCTGGAAGGCGAGGCCGAGGTGGTAGCCGTACTTCTCCAGGGTGTCGGCGGTGTGGTCGTCGGCGCCGCCCAGGACCGCGCCGATGGAGACGGCACAGGCCAGCAGCGCGCCGGTCTTGTTGCCCTCCATCTCCAGGCACTCCTCGACGGTGACCCGCTCGCGGTGCTCGTAGGAGATGTCCTGGGCCTGACCGTCGATCAGCTTACGGGTGGCCAGGGTGAGCCGGCGGGTGGCGCGGCCGGCGTCGACCGTGCCGAGCTCCAGCAGTATTTCGTTGGCGAGCGCGAACAGCGCGTCACCGACGAGGATGGCCTGCGCGGGGCCGTGCACCTTCCAGACCGTGTCGCGGTGCCGGCGCTGCTCGTCGCCGTCCATGAGGTCGTCGTGCAGCAGCGAGAAGTTGTGCACCAGCTCGACGGCGACCGCCCCGGGGATACCGACCTCGGGGGCCGCACCGGCGGCCTCGGCCGACAGCAGCGCGAGCGCCGGCCGCACCGCCTTGCCGCTGTCACCCGCGGTGGGGTGGCCCTCGGCGTCGATCCAGCCGAAGTGGTAGGCGGCGACGGTGTCCATGGGAGGAGCGAGCCGGTCCACGGCCGCGCGCAGCACGGGGGTGGCGAGTGTCCGCCCGCGCTCCAGCAGAGCGGTGACGCTCTCGGTATCGATAGCTGGGGAAGCCGGGTTCACGGTTTCTCCTCTGTTTCCGACGCTCGTGCTCGTGCGAGCGCTCGTACTCGTAGTCATGCCGCCTCCTGAGGCAACTGGCCCTGGGGGAAGCCGAGTTCGTTGAGTGCCTCGCGAGCGGCGGCAGTGCCGCTGCGAACAGCGCTTTCCATGGTCGCGGGCCACCCGGTGGCGGTCCACGCACCGGCCAGGAACAGGCCGGAGGCTTGAGTGCGGGCGGCGGGGCGGAGCCTGCCGACGCCCGGGGCGGGCGCGAAGGTCGCGGTGCGCTCGCGGGTGACGAAGAAGTCGCGGATCCTGGCGCCCCGGGCGGCGGGCAACAGCCGCTCCAGCTCGGGCAGATAGCGGGCGCGGAGCTTGGCGACCGGCTGGTCGATCTCCTCCTGCGCGGCGGACTGCGAGACCGCCAGATACTGGCAGCGCTCGTTCCCGGCGATCCGCGTCAGTCCCGAGGCGTCGGTGCGGTCGAAGACCCACTGGACCGGCGAGCCGACCGCCGCGAAGAAGGGGCGGCGCAGCACCTTGCGGTCGTAGACGACATGGAGGTTGAGGATCGGGGCGGTGCCGATGTCCAGCAGCCGGTCCTTGCCGTCCAGCGCCCCGTCGGGCAGCAGGCCGTGGGCCTCGCGCTGGGGTACGGCGAGGACGACGGTGTCCGCGGTGAGCTGCTCGGTGCCGTGCGGGCCGTTCTCCACCGACACCTGCCAGCCGCCGTCCCGGCGCGTGACGGCTCCGGCGCGGGTGCGCAGGGCGATACGGACGCCGGCCTTCTCCAGGGCCGTACGGGCGAGGGTGTCGTGGACGTCGCCGAGCGGGACGCGGGACCAGCCGATGTCGGCGGCGCCGGGGGCGGACAGCAGCCCGGTCTTGAAGACCTTGGCGGCCAGGCCCAGCGAGGCGTCACCGGCCCGGGCGTTGAGGGTGGCGATGCCGACCAGGTCCCACAGCGCCTCGACCGCCCGGGCCGACTGGCCGTACCGGCGCAGCCAGCTGCCGAAGTCCAGACCGTCCAGCGCGGGGTCGGCCGGGTCGAGGCCCTTGAGCGCGAGGGTGGCCCGCACGACCCCGGCCCGCTCGGCGGGGGACAGATGCGGGTAGCCGGCGAGGCTCCGGGCGAGGTGCAGCGGGACGGGCAGCGCGGTGCGGCGCAGTCGGCCGAGCCGCATCCGGTCGGCGTCCAGGACCGGGACGTCCATCCGCTCCTGGAGGGGCACCAGATGTGCGGCGTCCATCCGCTCCAGCAGCCTGCTGTAGGCGGTGCAGCAGCGCAGATAGACATGCTGGCCGTTGTCGACGGACAGTTCCCCGGCGGTGGAGTCGCGGCGGAAGGAGAAGACCAGGCCGCCGAGGCGGGGCCGGCCCTCGATCAGGGTGACCCGCAGTCCGGCGTCGGCCAGGGCGAGCGCCGCTGTCGTGCCGGCCAGACCGCCCCCGACGACCACCGCAGCCGCCCCTTCGGGACGGCCGGGCAGCGCACGGTGCCGGTCGGTTCGGGTCGCTCCCGATGTCATGTGATCTCCCCCTGTACTGCTGTCTCGGACGCAGCCGGCCCGGGGAGGGTTGCCCGCCGCGCTGACGCGGGATCACCGCTGTCGTTCGCCGCCCGGCACCTCATCCGCGCCTCCGGACGGCCTGCCGCCGGCCGATCGCCCGCGCGTCGAGCCCGGAGAGCCCGCGCACCGCGACAAAGGCCTTCTCCCGGCCGGGCAGGGAGACCCGGCCGCGCAGCACGGCCTCGGGGTCGGCGGCGATCCGCGTCAGCAGACGGTGGTAGATGCCGGCCATCGCGGCCACACAGGCGCCGCTGCGCCGGTCGAGCATCGGCAGCAGCCGGAAGCCGTCGGCGAACAGCGCACGGGCCCGCTTCACCTCGAAGTGCACCAGTCCGGTGAAGTCGGAGCCGGGCGGCGGGACGGAACGCTCGAAGCCGGCCGCGCAGCCGAACTTGGCGAGGTCCTCGGCGGGCAGGTAGGTACGTCCGTTGCCGGCGTCCTCGCGAACATCCCTGAGAATGTTGGTCAGTTGGAGGGCCAGGCCGAGGGTGTCGGCGTACTCGGCGGCGCGCTCGGCGTCCTGCGCGCCCGGGACCGTGCCGAACACGCCCAGCGAGAGCCGGCCGATGGCGCCGGCGACGCAGCGGCAGTAGACCTTCAGCTCGTCCCAGGTCTCATAGGTCGCGCCGCGCACGTCCATCAGCACGCCGTCGATCAGCTCGTCGAGCCCCTCCAGCGGCAGCGGGAAGCGGCGGGCGGCGTCGGACAGCGCGACGGCCACCGGGTCGGTGTCGTCCTCGTCGATCCGGCCGTCCTTGATACGCGCCAGCAGCGCCCGGGTGTCCTCCAGGCGCCCCTGCTTGGCGGCGGGCTCCAGGGTGCCGTCGCCGATGTCGTCGATCCGGCGGGAGAAGGCGTAGAGCGCCGACATGGCCTGCCGCTTGTCGGCCGGCAGCAGCCGGATGCCGTAGGCGAAGTTGCGTGCCTGCTGCCCGGTGATGGCCTCGCAGTAGCGGTACGCAGCGAGCACCGGCGCGGACGCGTGTGCAGATGCCTCCACGGTCCGACTCACCCCTCTCTTCGCAATGTCGCCCTTACCTCGCGCAGCAGGCTGAGCTTGGTCGGCTTGGGCGGTCCAGGGAGTACGTCGTGATCGGCGGCCGCGACCGCCTGGAGTGCAGCGCGTCCACCGGCCACGAATCCGGCCAGCAGCAGCTTGAGTCTGCCGTGGACGCTACCCACCAGCGAGGTGCCTTCATTCAGCAGGTCACGGGCGCGTTCCGCCTCGTAGGCGATCAGCGCGCGCACCGATGCGCCCCCGCTGGGCGCGGCCAGATCCGCCTCGGTGACACCAAAGCGTTTCATGTCCTCGGCGGGGAGGTAGATACGGTCCCTCCCGAGGTCCTCGGCCACGTCCTGGACGTGTTCGACGATCTGCAGGGCGGTGCAGACCGCGTCCGAGCGGCGGATGCGTTCGGGGCTCGCGGTGCCGGTGATCCCGAGGACGAGGCGGCCGACGGGGTTGGCGGACAGCTCGCAGTAGGCGGCGAGGTCGTCATAGGTGCCGTAGCGGCTCACCCGCTGGTCCTGCCGGTTGGCCTCAATCAGCCTGAGGAACGGCTCGGGGGTCAGCGCGCAGCGGCGGACGGTCGGGCCGAGCCGGCGCAGCAGCGGATGCCGGGGGCCGGGCGCCCGGTCGCTGAAGACCCGGTGGAGGTCGGCTTCGAGGGCGTCCAGCAGCGCAGGCCTGTCGTCGTACTGTCCGCGCTCCAGCCCGAGGAGTACGGCATCGCCGCCGCCGGGTGCGAGATCGCCGTCGCCGATGTCGTCGACGAGCCGGGCGAAGCCGTAGACGGCCATCAGATCGGTCCGCCAGGCGCGGGGCAGGAAGAACGGTGCGACCGGGAAATTCTCGTGTGCGGCCTGATCGAGCACGGTGCGCGTCTGCTCCCGCCCGTCACCCGCCGCCCCCCTTCGGAGGATGGCGCGACGCGCCTGCTCGTTGTCTCGGCTCACCGGGGGCTGCCCGGCGCATTTCGGTGCCGGAGCGAACCAGTAGCCATTGCCGTCACGTCTCCCGTTCTACACCGCCAAGCTAAAACATCCTATTTCGGACACGCCGCAGCGGGCGACGCGCCTTGATCGAGCCCACATCGCCCGCTTGGGTGAGCATTGCCCGACATATACCACTTGTGCTGTTCGGTACCCGTACAGCTTACGTCGTACGTCTCACCCACGTCCGAGCGGGTCCCGAAGCGTGAGACAACGATCAAGCCGGCGCCCCATACGTCCGAACTGATCCCGGGACCGCTGGAGTTGACCTGTCCGCACGCTGGAAGGCCCCCGCGAGGCGGACTCGCGGAGGCCTTCGAGTGCGGAGCGGACTACTTGCCCGTCTCCTTTTCGTACGCCTTGATGACCTCGTCCGTCGGACCGTCCATCAGCAGCTCGCCGCGCTCCAGCCACAGCACGCGGTCGCAGGTGTCGCGGATGGACTTGTTGTTGTGGCTGACGAGGAAGACCGTGCCGGCTTCCTTGCGCAGCTCGCGGATGCGGGCCTCGGAGCGCTTCTGGAAGCTGCGGTCACCGGTGGCCAGCGCCTCGTCGATCATCAGCACATCGTGGTCCTTGGCCGCGGCGATGGAGAACCGCAGCCGGGCCGCCATACCCGACGAGTAGGTGCGCATCGGCAGCGAGATGAAGTCGCCCTTCTCGTTGATGCCGGAGAAGTCGACGATGCCCTCGTAGCGCTCCCGGACCTGCTCACGGGACATGCCCATCGCCAGCCCGCCGAGAAGGACGTTCTTCTCGCCGGTCAGATCGTTCATCAGGGCCGCGTTGACGCCCAGCAGCGAGGGCTGGCCGTGCGTGTAGACCTTGCCGCGCTCCGCGGGCAGCAGTCCGGCCACCGCCTTGAGCAGCGTCGACTTGCCCGAGCCGTTGGAACCGATCAGCCCGATCGACTCACCCCGGTAGGCGGTGAAGGAGACACCCTTGACCGCGTGCACCTCACGCACGCCCGAAGACGGCTTGCGGCGCACGATGCGGTTGAGGGCCGCGGTGGCGCTGCCCTTGCCCGCACCCGTGCCGTAGACGCGGTAGACGATGTGCAGATCGTCCGCGATCACCGTCGGGACCCGCTCCGCGGCCGCCTCGGTCGGCTGGACACCGTTCTTCTGCTCAGCCACGTCCGTACCGCTCCTCAGCCTTCCAGAAGTACACAAAGCCCACGACGCCCATCACCAGCGCCCAGCCCCCGGCGAACGCCCACACATGCGGCGGCAGCTGCTTCGAGGTGAAGCTGTCGATCAGCGCGAACCGCATCAGGTCGATGTAGATCGCGGCCGGGTTGGCGTTGAGCAGGATTTCCACGAACGCCGGGACGTGCTTGCCCTTGAGGATCAGGTCGATGCTGAACATCACGCCGGAGGCATACATCCACGTCCGCATGATGAACGGCATCAGCTGCGCCAGGTCCGGGGTCTTCGAACCCAGCCGCGCCATCACCATCGCCAGCCCCGTGTTGAACACGAACTGGAGCGTCAGCGCCGGCACGACCAGCAGCCACGACCACGTGGGCAACTGCCCGAAGCCGAGCAGGATGAGGACCAGCACACCCATGGAGAAGAACAGCTGCTGGAGCTGCATCAGGCAGAACGAGATCGGCAGACAGGCCCGCGGGAAGTGCAGCGCCCGTACCAGGCCGAGGTTGCCGGAGATCGCCCGCGTACCGGCCATCACCGAGCTCTGCGTGAAGGTGAAGATGAAGACACCGGTCACCAGGAACGGCACGAAGTCGGGGACGCCCTTCCTCGTGCCGATCAGCAGGCCGAAGATCAAGTAGTACACGAGCGCGTTCAGCAGCGGCGTCGCCACCTGCCAGACCTGTCCCAGCTTGGCCTGGCTGTACTGCGCCGTCAGCTTGGCACTGGCGAAGGCGGAGATGAAATGCCGCCGGTCCCAGAGCTGCCGGACGTACTCCGGAAGGCCGGGACGGGCCCCGCTCTGCGAGAGCCCGTACTTCTGGGCCCGCTGGGCGGCCGTGAGCCCTGCGTCGGAAGTTGGCGGGGCACTCATGGCGACCGCACTGTCGTGCGTGGTCTCGCTCACAGTTGACACTTTCGTCCTCAAGGTGCGCTGCCGGGGCCACGCCCCGGCTCGCGCCTGATGCTCTCAGATACGAGCTTGTCAGATGACGGGAGGGCGGCCCAGTCGGGTCAGTCGCCAAACGGTAGCCCACTTCATGGGGCGCCTGGGACCGCACGGCGTGACGCAGCCCTCCTTGAAGCCGCCCAGCCAGGCCCGCAGCGCCGGTCGCGACGGCCGCCGGGCGAGGGTGAGCAGGAACCAGACACCGAGATAGACCGGCACCAACAGCGCGGGGAGGTTGCGGCGGGCCAGCCACACCCGGTTACGGGCCACCATCCGGTGGTAGACCGCGTGCCGGGCCGGTGCCGTCGTCGGGTGGAAGAGGACCATGTCCGACCGGTAGTCGATCTGCCAGCCGGCGTCCAGCGCCCGCCAGGCCAGATCCGTCTCCTCATGCGCGTAGAAGAAGTCGTCGGGCAGCCCGCCGACCTCCTCGAAGACATGGGTCCGGACCGCGTTCGCCCCACCGAGGAAGGTGGTGACCCGCGACGACCGCATCGGGTCCGAGGCGCGCAGCCGCGGCACGTGCCGGCGCTGGGTCTCGCCGGTGTCCGGGTCGGCGATCCGGAAGCTGATGATGCCGAGCTCCGGGTCAGCGGCGAATGCCTCGCGGCACAGTTCGGCGGTGTCCTCCCTGGCCAGCAGCCCGTCGTCGTCGAGGAAGAGCAGTACATCGACCTCGCTGCCGCCGGGGCCGAAGGCCTCGATGCCGACATTGCGGCCGGCCGGGATACCGACGTTCTCCGGCAGCTCGACGGTCCGTACGCCCTCGGGGAGCTCGGGCAGCGGCGAACCGTTGCCCACGACGACGGTCTCGATCGGGTCGCCGTGCTGCTTGGCGACCGAGTCCAGCAGCGCGCGCAGCTCCTCGGGGCGGTTGCCCATCGTCAGGACAACCGCACCGATCCGCATTCGGGACGCCCCCGTCACTTGAGCCTGCTGGAGGCGAGGATGGACACGAGGTGGAGCACCGTCTGGAGGAGCGCGATGCCGGCGAGCACGGCGACACCGAGACGGGAGAAGAACAGGTCGCCCCTGATCGAGTCCACGATCGCCAGGACCAGGATCAGCAGGGACGCCTCGATACCGAGGATGAGCCGGTGGAACTTCAGCGCCCCGGCCGCCTTGCGGGCCAGCGCCATACCGGAGGACCGCGGCTCGGAGGCCGCCTCCTTGACCGGCGGCAGCCCGCCCTGGTGCCGGGCGACACCGACGAGGTCGGTCTCGGCCTTGATCAGGATCGCGCCCAGGGCGGCGAGGGTGCCGAGGAAGGCCCACAGCCAGTCGATCCGGCCGGAGCCCCACAGGTCGGCGGCGCGCAGGCCGAAGCCGACCAGTACCGCGGCGTCGCACAGGTAGGCGCCGACCCGGTCCAGGTACACCCCGCCGAGCGAGAACTGCTTCTTCCAGCGGGCGACCTCGCCGTCGACACAGTCGAGCAGCAGGTACAGCTGGACCATCAGCACACCGAGCACGGCGCCCGCGATCCCCGGCACCAGCAGTGCCGGGGCCGCGAGGACGCCGAAAACGGTCATCAGGTAGGTCAGCTGGTTGGGCGTGACCTTCGTGTTCACCAGGTGCCGGTCGATGCGCAAGGAGATCTCGCGCATATAGAGGCGACCGCCCCAGTGCTCACCGCTGCGCCGGTCCTTGACACCCTCGGGGTGCACGACCGGGCGGAGTTCAGCTACTGACGGCTTCTGCATAGTCGGCGTATGCGTCCCTGATCTGATCGGCGGACAGGTCGAGGTGCTCAAGGATGGTGTAGCGGCCGGGGCGGGTCTTGGGCGCGTACGCGACGGCCTCGACGAACTCCTCGTCGGTGAAGCCGATCTCGCCCGGTGTGACCGGCAGACCGTGCCTGCGCAGCACCTGAACCATCAGGTCCCGGGTTTCCTTGTCCCCGCGCAGATGCGTGGCGAAGGCGGCGCCGAGGCCGCACTGCTCGCCATGGCTCGCCGCACGCTTGGGATGGAGGATGTCCAGGGCGTGGTTGATCTCGTGGCAGGCACCGGACGCCGGGCGACTGTCGCCGGCCACCGACATCGAGATGCCGGTGAGGACCAGGCCCTCGGCCAGCACCTGGAGGAAGTTGTCGTCGCCGACACCCCCGGGGTGGCGCAGCACGGCCTCGCCGGCCTGGCGCGCCATGGCGGCCGCCAGTCCGTCGATGTCCTCACCTGTCTCGCGGTGCGACAGCTCCCAGTCCGCGACCGCGGAGATGTTGGAGATCGCGTCGCCGATGCCGGAGCGGACGAACCGGACCGGGGCCTCGCGGATGATGTCGAGGTCGATCACCACGGCGATCGGGTTCGGCACCCCGTAGGAGCCACGGCCCGCGTCGTTGTCCAGCGTGGCCACCGGCGAGCACAGACCGTCGTGCGACAGGTTCGTCGCGACGGCGACCAGCGGCAGACCGATACGGGCCGCGGCGAACTTGGCACAGTCGATGATCTTGCCGCCGCCCAGGCCCACGACCGCGTCGTAGTGCCCCTTCTTCATGGCGTCGGCGAGCTTGATCGCGTCGTCCAGGGTGCCGCCGCCGACCTCGTACCACTCGGCGCCCGGCAGCGCGGGGGACAGCCGCTCGCGCAGCCGCGCCCCCGAGCCGCCGCTGATCGCGATGGCGAGCTTGCCGGACGCGGAGATGCGCTGATCGGCCAGCAGGCCCGCCAGGTCGTCCAGGGCGCCGGCGTTGATGTCAACGACGACCGGGGACGGGATGAGGCGGGTCAGTACTGGCATGCGATGTCACGGCCCTTCGCCAGGTCGTCGTGGTTGTCGATCTCGACCCACTTGACGTCGCCGATCGGGGCCACGTCCACCTGGAAGCCGCGGTTGACGAGCTCCTGGTAGCCGTCCTCGTAGTAGAGGTCGGGGTCCCGCTCGAAGGTGGTCTTCAGGGCGTCGGCCAGCTCGTCGGCCGCCGAACCCTCGATGAGGGTGACGCCGATGTACTCACCGGTCGCCTCGGCCGGGTCCATCAGCTTGGTGATCTTCTGGACGCCCTTGGCGGGGTCCACGATGACCTTCATCTCCTCGTCCGCCAGCTGCTTGACGGTGTCCAGCGCGAGGATGATCTTCTGGCCGTTGCCGCGGGCGGCGAGCAGGGTCTTCTCGACGGAGACCGGGTGCACGGTGTCGCCGTTGGCGAGGATCACATCGTGCTTGATGGCGTCACGGCCGCACCACAGGGAGTAGGCGTTGTTCCACTCCTCGGCCTTGTCGTTGTCGATGAGGGTGAGCTTGAGGCCGTACTTCTGCTCCAGGGCCTCCTTGCGCTCGTAGACGGCTTCCTTGCGGTAGCCGACGATGATCGCGACCTCGGTCAGGCCGATCTCGGCGAAGTTGCCGAGGGTCAGGTCGAGGATGGTCGTGTCCCCGTCGACCGGCACCAGAGCCTTGGGCAGGGTGTCGGTGTAGGGGCGCAGACGCCGTCCGGCGCCGGCAGCCAGCACGAGGCCGATCATGCGGGTTCTCCTTCATCGTGTACGGCGGGTGCTTGGGAGGACACCCAGAAGCGGATGCTCTCGATGAGCACCAGCAGCGCCAGGGCCACAGCAAGGGCCGTCAGCGCGATTGTGAAACCTGAGGGGGACAGCGCGGCGGCGAGGACCGTGATCACGAGGATCCGTCCCTCATGTCCGCCGGTCGCCCGGACCAGCCACCGCGGAGGGGCTCCGGTGCCACCGCGGATGCGGTAGACCGTGTCGTAGTGATGGTAGGCGACCGCCGCGACCAGCCCGTACGCCGCGGGCAGTGCTCCGGGGGCGTCCGCACGGGCGGCCAGCACCAGGATGGTGACGTACTCAGCGGCCCGGAAGAAGGGCGGTACGAGCCAGTCGAGGGCGCCCTTGAGCGGCCGGGCCACGGCCGCACCGGCCAGCAGCGCGGAGCAGACGGCGACGCCGACGGTGAGCCACGAGGTGGGGTCGTCCTGGAAGATCACCCAGACCAGCAGCACGGCGGCTGAGAGAAATGCCATGACGGGGGCCAGGAAGGAACCGGTCCGCCCGCGGCCCCGGGCGCCGCGGGCGATCAGCTCGGCGAACGGCCCGGAATCGGCGAGGTCGGCCAGCGCCTGGGCGGCGCGGTCGGTGCGCCGGGCCCGGCGGGTCAGCGAGCGCAGCACCCGGCCGGCCGTGGTGTAGCAGGCGGCCAGCGCACAGCCGATGAGCAGGGCGTAGAAGACGATGCGCGGGGTGGTCAGCGCGGTGAGCACGGCGATCATGGCCCAGCGTTCGCCGATCGGCAGCACGATCATCCGGCGCGCCCAGACCGTCCAGCCGACGCTGTCGAGCTTGCCGGAGAGGGCGGCGGTGGGGCTGGTGTTGGCCGTGGCGTCGTGGTTCGCCTCGTTGAAGGAGAAGTCGACGACATGGCGGCAGGTCATCAGGACCATCGCGCCGAGCGCCAGCGCCCAGACGTCGTCCCCGCCACGGGCCGCCCCGAGGGCGAGGCCCGCGTAGTACGCGTACTCCTTGGCCCGGTCGAAGGTGGCGTCCAGCCAGGCGCCCATCGTCGAGTACTGCAGGGAGTAGCGGGCGAGCTGCCCGTCGGTGCAGTCCAGGACGAAGGAGAACAGCAGCAGGAAGCCGGCGGCGATGAAGCCGCCACGGGTTCCGGTGGCCGCGCAGCCGGCCGCGATCAGTGCGGTGAACAGCGACGCGGTGGTGACCTGGTTGGGGGTGAGCCCGCGCCGCGCGCACCAGCGGGCGAGGTAGCGGGAGTACGGGCTGATGCCGAACGTGGTGAAGAAACCGTCGCGGGACTTCACGGCGGTGCGCAGCCGGACGGCCTCGTCGTCGACGGCGGCGACGGCCTCCCGGGCGTCCTCGCGCTGTGCCGGGGTGAGCGCGACGGTGGCGACCAGGCTGCCCAGCTCGACGCGGTGCAGACCGATCTCGTCGCGGTCGAGGGACTCGGTGAGGGTGTCGGTGAGGACATCCGTGAGGTGGGCGGTGCCGGCGCCGACCGGGATCCGGCCGACCGCGCGGGCCAGCGCGGCGCGGGCCGCGGGCTGCGCGGTGAGCGCGCCGGGCACGGCCGCGGCCGGGAAGCGGGGGTCGGTCAGCGCCAGCCGCAGGGCGTGCAGATGGCCGACGAAGCGGGGGTCGACGACGGCGACCCGCTCTCCTGCGGGCACCGCGTTGATCAGCTCGGCGGCGGCCGCGGGATCGTTCGCCGTGCGGACGTCAAAGCCCAGCGTGCGCAGGTCGGCTTCGAGCGGCGACCCGGCGACCGGCGGACCGGTGAGGATGGCGGTCGACAGACGAACTCACTCCTTGGATGCTGACAAGGCAGCGCCGGTCGGTCCGCATTCGATACGAACTACCCGGGCAGCGGGCGTGGCACACCTCGCCCCTGGGAGGGCCGGGTGGCACGTCGGCAGAGGCTATCGGATCGCCGGATGCGGCCGTTCACCGCGCATTCACCGCACGATCGAGTGACCGACGGCTGCGCCTGCCGCGATCATCATGGTGGATCGGGTGGCCCATGAACAACTGGCCCGCAGGTCCGGGCCACGATCCGGTGCCGGTTATGAGAGGGCTGGTCACAGGGCGGGCGGGTTGTGCCGGGGCCGGTGTGGTGAGAGCCATCCCAGGTCCGGGGCGCCCGCCGTCCGCCGGTGGCGCCACGGCCGCCGGCCGGTGTCCACCGCGCCGGGAGCCGCGCGGCCCAGGGCGGGTGTGGACCATCTCACGGCAGGCGCGACGGGTGACCGGTGCGCGGGGTTGTTGCGCCGCGCACCCGCTGTGCCGGTGATGCGGACCCGGCTAGGGCAGACTTGGCGTCGAAGACCGACGACAAGGATGGGCATGCCGATCACACCTGCCAACGGACAGACCGCCGGGGACCCGGCGGTGAGCACACCGGGCGGCACCGCCGAACCGATCATGCTGGAGCTGGTCGACGAGGACGGTACGACGATCGGCACCGCGGAGAAGCTCGCCGCCCACCAGCCCCCCGGGCAGCTGCACCGGGCCTTCTCGGTCTTCCTCTTCGACGAGAAGGGCCGGCTGCTGCTCCAGCGCCGGGCGCTGGGGAAGTACCACTCCCCCGGTGTGTGGTCCAACACCTGCTGCGGGCATCCGTACCCGGGTGAGGCGCCGTTCGCGGCCGCCGCCCGCCGGACCGCGGAGGAGCTGGGCCTGGCGCCTTCCCTGCTGGCCGAGGCCGGCACGGTCCGTTACAACCATCCCGACCCGGACTCCGGCCTCGTGGAGCAGGAGTACAACCACCTGTTCGTCGGGCTGGTGCGGGCCGAGCCGGCGCCCGACCCCGAGGAGATCGGCGAGATCGCCTTCGTGACGCCGGAGGAGCTGGCCGAGCGGCATGCCGAGGCGCCGTTCTCCGCCTGGTTCATGACCGTGCTGGACGCGGCGCGGCCGGCGGTGCGCGAACTCACAGGAGGAGCGGCGGGCTGGTAACCGGCGGGATGAGCGGCAGCTCGGCCCAGATGGCCTTGCCGCCGTTCCTCGTGTGCTCCACACCGCATTTGCCGCCCACCTCCGCGGTGAGCGTTTTGACCAGCCACAGTCCGCGGCCGCCGACATCACCCTGGTCCGCCTCCAGTGCCTTGGGGCGGTAGGGGTGATCGTCCTCGACCGCGACCCGTAGCCAGTTCGCCCCGAGGGTGACCTGTACGGCGATCTGGGGCGAGAGCAGGGCGGCGTGCCGGACGGCGTTGGTGACGAGTTCGGAGACGATGAGCAGCAGGCCGTCCATGATCGCGGCGGCGACGGGTACACACTGTTCGGCGAGCAGATCCCGTACCGCGTGCCGGGCGTGCGGCACCGAGGCCTCCAGTGCCGGGGCGGTGAACCGCCAGACACCTTCGTACGCGAGCGGGGAGGTCAGCTCTTCGGGGGGTTCTGCGGGGGGTCCTGAAGGCATCCTCACAGGAAGAGTGTTGGGAATGCATTGGTCCGGACCGGCCTGCTGACCACAAGTCAGCGTCTATCGACGGCTTCTGGCCGATTCCGAGTGGTTGGCCGGACCCGGGGACCGGACCTGTTCCCTTTGTGCCGCGTTCCCGGACCGCCGCGCCCTGGGCCACCAAGAACAGCAGGTCCGGTGCCTGAGCACCGGACCTGCTGTTCTGTCTTCAGTAGCGGGGACAGGATTTGAACCTGCGACCTCTGGGTTATGAGCCCAGCGAGCTACCGAGCTGCTCCACCCCGCGTCGGTGAACACCACAGTACGGGTCGGCGGCCTCAGGGCCAAATCGATAATCACCACGGGTGCCGCGGGCCGCCGCTCCCTGGGTCCTCACACCGCCCGGTCGGTGATCCGTCCCCCGGCGACCTCGATGCGGCGGGTGGTGTGCACGGCTTCGAGCATCCGGCGGTCGTGCGTGACCAGCAGCAGGGTGCCCGGGTAGGAGGCGAGCGCGGACTCCAGCTGCTCGATGGCCGGCAGGTCGAGGTGGTTGGTCGGCTCGTCCAGGACGAGGAGGTTGACCCCGCGGCCCTGGAGGAGGGCCAGCGCGGCCCGGGTCCGCTCCCCCGGTGACAGGGTGCGCGCCGGGCGCAGCACATGTGCCGCCTTCAGGCCGAACTTGGCGAGCAGGGTGCGCACATCGGCGGGCGACAGATCCGGTACGGAGGCCCGGAAGGCGTCCATCAGCGGATCGTCGCCGAAGAACAGCCCGCGCGCCTGGTCGACCTCGCCGACCACCACGCCGGGGCCGAGCGACGCCTGCCCGGCGTCCAGGGGGAGCCGGCCGAGGAGGGCGGCGAGCAGAGTGGACTTGCCGGAGCCGTTGGGGCCGGTGATGGCGACCCGGTCCGCCCAGTCGATCTGGAGGTCCACCGGGCCGAAGCGGAAGTCGCCGCGCCGCACGCCGGCACCGCGCAGGGTGGCCACGACCGCGCCGGCCCGGGGTGCGGCGGCGATCTCCATCCGCAGCTCCCACTCCTTGCGCGGCTCCTCGACGACGTCGAGCCGCTCGATCAGGCGCTGGGTCTGCTTGGCCTTGGCGGCCTGCTTCTCGGTGGCCTCCACCCGGCCCTTGCGGGCGATCTTGTCGTTGTCGGTGGCCTTGCGGCGGGCGTTCCTGACGCCCTTCTCCATCCAGTTGCGCTGGGTGTGGGCGCGGGTTTCCAGAGCGGCCTTGGTGTCGGCGTACTCGTCGTACTGCTCCCGCGCATGGCGCCGGGCCCGCTCGCGCTCCTCCAGGTAGGAGGTGTAGCCGCCGCCGTAGGTGTTGACCTGCTGCTGGGCCAGGTCGAGTTCGACGACGCGGTTGACCGTACGGGTCAGGAACTCGCGGTCGTGGCTGACCAGGACGGTGCCGGCGCGCAGCCCGGTGACAAAGTCCTCCAGCTGTCCGAGGCCGTCCAGGTCGAGGTCGTTGGTCGGCTCGTCGAGCAGGAAGATGTCGTAGCGGGAGAGCAGCAGGGAGGCGAGCGAGGCGCGGGCGGCCTGGCCGCCGGAGAGCGTGGTCATCGGCTGGTCGAGGCCGATGGTCAGGCCGAGCCGGCCGGCGATCTCCTCGGCGCGCTCGTCGAGGTCGGCGGCGCCCAGGGCCAGCCAGCGCTCCAGCGCGGTGGCGTAGGCGTCGTCCGCGCCGGGGCGTTCCTCGACCAGCGCCTGGGTGGCGGTGTCCAGCGCGAGCTGGGCGCCGGCGACGCCGGTGCGGCGGGCGAGGAAGGCCCGTACGGTCTCTCCCGGGCGGCGGTCGGGTTCCTGCGGGAGGTGGCCGACGGTGGCGGTGGGCGGGCCGAGTGTGAGGGTGCCCTCCTCCGGGGTGTCCAGGCCGGCCAGCAGGCGCAGCAGGGTGGACTTGCCCGCCCCGTTGGCGCCGACGAGGCCGATCACATCCCCGGGAGCGACGACCAGATCGAGACCGGAGAACAGGACGCGCTCGCCGTGGCCGGCGGCGAGGTCTTTGGCGACGAGAGTTGCTGACATCAGGCCGCCGATCGTATCGGGCCGGGAACTGGCCGGCGCTCTAATATCCGGGGCATGGAACCCGGTCTGAAGACGCATGTGAGCGACGGCACCGCGACCGTCACCATCAGCAACACCGGCAAGCGGAATGCGATGACGGTGCAGATGTGGCGGGATATGCCGCCGTTGCTGGAGCGGCTGGCGGGTGATCGTTCCGTCCGGTCACTGGTGCTGACCGGCGAGGGCGGGACGTTCTGCGCGGGGGCGGACATCGGCACGCTGCGGGACGGGGCGGGTGAGTCGCAGGGCCTGGCGGTGGCGGCCGAGGAGGCGCTGGCGGCGTTTCCCGGGCCGACGCTGGCGGCGATACGTGGCTACTGCGTGGGGGGCGGCGCCCAGTTGGCGGCCGCGTGCGATCTGCGGTTCGCGGAGGAGGGCGCGCTGTTCGGGGTGACGCCGGCCAAGCTCGGGGTGGCCTATCCGGCGTCCGCCACCCGGCGGCTGGTCCGGCTGGTCGGGCTCTCCGCCGCCAAGTACCTGTTGTTCTCCGGGGAGTTGATCGACTGTGCGCGGGCGCTGCGGACGGGCCTGGTGGACGAGGTGCTGGCCGAGGGCGAGCTGGGGAAGCGGGTGGCGGAGTTCTCGGCCGTCCTCGCGAGCCGGTCGCTGCTGACCCAGACCGCGGCGAAGGAGCTGGCCAACGGGACGTGGGACGTGCCGCCCGCCGAGGCCGAGGAGCGCGGCGCGTACTGGGCCGCGCAGGCGCGCGCGAGCGGCGACACCGCGGAGGGTGCCGCCGCCTTCCTGGAGCGCCGGGCGCCGCGGTTCACGTGGCCCACGGGCTGAGGCCGCGGGTCGGAGGTGGCGGCGGTCGGCCCGCCCCTACTTCTCGCCGGTCAGCACGAAGCGGCTGAGCTCCCGCATCGCCGCGGTGACCTCGGCCGGCGCCTTGTCCGGGGAGCCCGCGTCATAGGGCGGCTGCGGGTCGTACTCGATGCCGAGCTGGATCGTCTGCGCCGCGGTGTCCCCGGCGATCCGGCCGGCCAGCGCCAGCCCCATGTCGATCCCGGACGAGACCCCGGCCGCCGTGACGTACTTGCCGTCGAAGACCACCCGCTCCCCCGTCGGCTCGGCGCCGAAACCGGGCAGCTGGTCGAGTGCCAGCCAGTGGGAGGTCGCCCGGCGCCCACGGAGCAGACCGGCGGCGCCAAGGATCAGCGAACCGGTGCACACCGAGGTGGTCCAAGTGGTGTGGGCGTCCACGGCGCGGATCCACTCGTGCAGCGGGCCGTCCGTCATGTGCGCGAGCTGCCCGGGGCCGCCCGGCACGACGAGGATGTCCGGCGCGGTGACCTCGTCCAGCGTGGCGTCGGCGACCAGTGCGAGCGACCCGAGGTCGTTGCGGTACGGGCCGGTGCGCTCGCCGACGAACACCGTCTCCGTGTCCGGCAGCCGGCTGAGGGTTTCGTAGGGGCCGACGGCGTCCAGCGTGGTGAAGTGGTCGTAGAGAAGGATCGCGAGCTGCATCTTCGGTTCCTGTCGTCGGTGGAGGGTGCCGGCGCGGTGAGTTCGTGCCGGCGCGGTGAGTTCGTGGCGGCCGGTGGGTTTCAGGCCGTGGGGACGGGCGGTCCGGCCGGCTGGAACCGGCGGCGGTATTCGGCCGGGGAGGAGCCCAGGACGCGGAGGAAGGCGCGGCGCATCGCCTCGGGGGTGCCGTAGCCGCAGCGGCGCGCCACCTGCCCGATGCCGTCGGCGGTGTCCTCCAGGCAGCGGCGGGCGGCCTCCAGCCGTACCCGGTCGACATAGCGACCCGGTGTCATGCCGGTCTCCTCGCGGAAGGCCCGCGCGAAGTGCCGCGGGGAGAGCCGCGCGCGGGTGGCGAGGGCCTCCACGGAGAGATCCGCCTCCGGGTTCTCGGTGATCCACTGCTGGACGTCACGCAGCGGCCGGCGCTGCGCGGTCTGGGCGGCGAGCTGGGCGCTGAACTGGGTCTGGTTGCCCGGCCGGCGCAGGAAGACGACCAGGTGGCGGGCGATGGCCAGCGCGAGGTCCCGGCCCAGGTCCTCCTCGACCAGCGCCAGCGCGAGATCGATCCCGGCCGTGACGCCCGCCGAGGTGGCCAGATCCCCGTCCCGTACGTAGATCGGCTCAGGGGCGACCCGGACGGCGGGATAGCGCGCGGCGAACTCGTCGCACAGCGCCCAGTGGGTCGTCGCCCGGCGCCCGTCCAGCAGCCCGGCCTCGGCCAGCAGGAGCGCGCCGCTGCACACCGAGACCTTCCTGCGGGCCCGGGGGGCGTGCGTCCGCAGCCAGTCGATCAGCCGCGGGTCGGGCTGGCAGGTGCCTTCGCCGCCGGGTACCAGGAGGGTGTGCTGCGGTGCGGTGTCGGTGAGCGCGAGGTCCGGGGTGAGCGCCAGGCCGCTGGAGGTGCGGACCGGGCCTCCGTCCAGGCTCGCGGTGCGGATCCGGTAGGCGCCCGGCACGCCGTGGTTCGCCCCGGCGAAGACTTCGACCGGTCCGGTCAGATCGAGGCTCTGGAGGCCGTCGAAGAGGACGACCAGCACATCGCGCTGTTCCATGCCCTCCATCCTGGAGAGCCGGGCGAAAGGCGGCAATGACGAATTTCCCACCTTTGCTGCCATCGAACGGGATCCCCGAGCCACCGGAGGCACCCTCCCCCTAGCCTCATACCGAGCGGTCGGTAACCTGCTGCCATGACTGCTACGAGTGCACTGCCCGAGAAGGCCGGCCGCACCTGCCACAACGTCGTCAACCCGTTCCACTCCACGCACTACTTCGCGCCGGAGCTGTCCGAGGAGATGGCGAAGCTGGGCCTCGACAACCGCAGCGCTGCCTACTTCGCCTGTCGTGGCGCGGCCATGGGTGCCGTGGGCCCCGGCACGATCACGGCCACCTTCTACAACTTCAACCACGAGCTCATCACCCAGCACGTCCCGCACATCTGGTCCGTCACCACGCCGCAGCAGGTGCTCGACGCCCGGCTGCGCGCCACGGACGCCACGCTGCGCCGGCTGCTCGGCACCGAGGCCGTCGAGTCGCCGGAGATGGCGGAGGCGGCGAAGCTGGCGCTGCACGCCGCCGAGGCCTGCACCCGCCGGGCCCGGCCGCTCTACGCCGCGCACGCCGATCTGCCGGTGCCCGAGGCCCCGCACCTGGCCTACTGGCACGCCGCGACGCTGCTGCGCGAACACCGCGGCGACGGCCACCTGATAGCGCTGCTGGACGCCGAACTCGACGGCCTGGAGGCGCTGGTCACCCACACCGCCACCGGCCGGGGCATGAGCCACCGGGGCATCATGGCGACCCGCGGCTGGACCGAGGAGGACTGGCAGGCCGCACAGGAGCGGCTGCGGTCGCGGGGGCTCCTGGACGACGGGGGCGAGCTGACCGAGGCCGGAGTCCTGCTGCGCAAGGAGCTGGAGCGGACCACCGACCGGCTGGACCGGGCCCCGTACGAGCACCTGGGCGCCGAGGGCGTGGCCCGGCTCACCGAGCTGGCGACCGGCTTCACCACCACCGCCATGAACGCCGGGGCCTTCCCCGCGGTGCTGTTCGGCAAGTGATCCGGAGCGTATCGGTACGTTCCGGTGCGTAACGCACCCTCAGAAGCGGTGCCCCCCGGTCGCCGGGGTGTGCGGACGTCTTCGCGCACCCCGGCGCCAGGGGTGTCAGCGGATCCCGCCCGCTTCCGGGCGGACGAGGTGACGCCACGGACACCCCCGGCGGCTGGGCGGCGCGACAGTCCGGCCCGCCACCCGGCACAATGCAGGCTCAAGCAAGCGCTGGAAGGCGGGTCTGGATCAACGTGACGGCATCCACTGAGCCCATCGGGGCCCTCGGGTCCATCGAAGCGAGGATCGCCGGGGAGCTCGGCGTCAAGGAGCGGCAGGTGAAGGCCGCGGTCGAACTGCTCGACGGCGGCTCGACCGTCCCGTTCATCGCGCGCTATCGCAAGGAAGCCACCGAGATGCTCGACGATGCGCAGCTGCGCTCGCTCGAGGAACGGCTGCGCTATCTGCGGGAGCTGGAGGAGCGGCGGACCGCGATCCTGGAGTCCGTACGGTCCCAGGGCAAGCTGGACTCCGCCCTGGAGGCGCAGATCCGCGGCGCCGACTCCAAGGCGCGGCTGGAGGACATCTACCTCCCGTTCAAGCCCAAGCGGCGCACCAAGGCACAGATCGCGCGGGAGGCGGGCCTGGAGCCGCTCGCCGACGGGCTGCTGAGCGATCCGTCGGTGGAACCGGCCGCGGCGGCCGCGGCGTTCGTGGACACAGACAAGGGAGTCGCCGATCCGGCCGCCGCCCTGGAGGGCGCGCGGGCCATCCTCACCGAGCGGTTCGGCGAGGACGCGGACCTGATCGGTGAGCTGCGCGAACGGATGTGGTCGCGCGGGCGGGTGGCGGCGAAGGTACGTGAGGGCAAGGAGGAGGCCGGCGCGAAGTTCGCCGACTACTTCGACTTCGCCGAGCCGTTCACCGAGCTGCCCTCGCACCGGGTGCTGGCGATGTTCCGCGGCGAGAAGGAGGAGATCCTCGATCTCAACCTGGAGCCGGAGGACCCGTCGGCGGCCACCGAGGGGCCGAGCTCCTACGAGCAGTCCATCGCGCACCGCTTCGGGATCACCGACCGGGGCCGGCCGGGCGACAAGTGGCTGCAGGACACCGTCCGCTGGGCCTGGCGCACCCGCCTCCAGGTACACCTCGGGATCGATCTGCGGCTGCGGTTGCGGCAGGCCGCCGAGGACGAGGCCGTTCGGGTCTTCGCCTCGAACCTGCGCGATCTGCTGCTGGCGGCGCCCGCCGGTACGCGCGCCACGATGGGCCTGGACCCCGGTTTCCGTACGGGCGTGAAGGTCGCCGTGGTGGACGCGACCGGCAAGGTGGCCGCCACGGAGACCATCTACCCCCACGTGCCGCAGCAGAAGTGGGACGCCTCGCTGGCCACGCTGGCGAAGCTGGCCCGTGAGCACGACGTCGAACTGATCGCGATCGGCAACGGCACCGCGTCCCGCGAGACCGACAAGCTGGCGGCCGATCTGATCGCCGCCCAGCCGGAGCTGAAGCTGACGAAGGTGATGGTGTCCGAGGCCGGCGCCTCGGTGTACTCCGCCTCCGCGTTCGCCTCGCAGGAGCTGCCCGAGCTGGATGTGTCGCTGCGCGGCGCGGTGTCCATCGCCCGCCGGCTGCAGGACCCGCTGGCCGAGCTGGTCAAGATCGACCCGAAGTCGATCGGCGTGGGCCAGTACCAGCACGATCTGTCCGAGGTGAAGCTGTCGCGTTCGCTGGACGCGGTGGTCGAGGACTGTGTGAACGGGGTCGGGGTGGACGTCAACACCGCGTCCGCGCCGCTGCTTTCGCGGGTCTCCGGCATCGGCTCCGGCCTCGCCGAGAACATCGTGGCCCACCGTGACAGCAACGGCCCGTTCCGCTCCCGCAAGGCTCTCAAGGACGTGGCGCGGCTCGGCCCGAAGGCGTACGAGCAGTGTGCGGGCTTCCTGCGGATCCGGGGCGGCGACGACCCGCTGGACGCCTCCAGCGTGCACCCCGAGGCGTACCCGGTGGTGCGCCGGATGGTGAAGTCGGCGGATACCGCGGTGGGTTCGCTGATCGGCAACACGGCGGTGCTGCGCACCCTGAAGGCCGCGGACTTCGTCGATGACTCCTTCGGACTGCCGACGGTGAGCGACATCCTTCAGGAGCTGGAGAAGCCGGGCCGTGACCCGCGCCCGGTCTTCAAGACCGCGACCTTCAAGGAAGGCGTGGAGAAGATCGGCGACCTGGCGCCCGGGATGCTCCTGGAGGGCGTGGTGACCAATGTCGCCGCCTTCGGGGCGTTCGTGGACGTGGGCGTCCACCAGGACGGTCTGGTGCATGTCTCGGCGATGTCGAAGAGCTTCGTCAAGGACCCGCGGGACGTGGTGAAGCCGGGCGACATCGTGCGGGTGAAGGTGCTCGATGTCGACATTCCGCGCAAGCGGATCTCGCTGACGCTGCGGCTGGACGACGAGCACGGCAAGGGCGCGTCGGCGGGTGGCGGCGAGCGGCGCGCCGGCGGCGAGCGCCGGGGCGGCAACGGCGGCGGAGCGCGCGAGGGCGGCCGGGGCGGTGCGCCGCGGCAGCGGCAGGGCGGCGGCGGACCGCGCGGCGGTGACCGCCGGGGCGGCCGCGACGCCGGACCGGCCAACGACGCGATGGCGGACGCCCTGCGGCGGGCCGGGCTCCTGGGCAAGGACCGCGGCGGCCGCTGAGGCGGCCGCCCGGTGTCCGGCGGCAGCGGGCCGGTCCCGCTGCCGCCGGTCCCACCCGCCGTCGCTCCCCTCGTAGCACCTCCCGCCGTGCTCCGTTGTCAGTGCCTCCTGATACGAAAGGAGGCAGCTGAGAACGGGGGCGGGCATGGCGTACGACACGACAACGGTGGGGCACCGGCCGGTGGTTGATCTGACCGACCGGCGGGCCCTGGAGGGCTGGCGGCCGGCGGCACCGGACGTGATCGCGGAGGCGCGGCGGCTGAAGGAAGCCGCGCTGCTGGATTTCGGGCTGACGGAATCCGTGGTGGCGTCCTGGATCTACGCCAAGTGCCACCACCAGATCCCGACGACGGCCGTGGCGACCGCCGCCGTGGTGGCCTCCGGGGACGGCAGCTGTCCGCTGCTCTACAACCCCGACTTCTTCGTCCGGCTGGGCCTGGAGGGCGTGAAGTTCGTCCTCTTCCATGAGGCGCGGCATCTGGTGCACCGCCATCTGTTCGCCGATCCCGAGCTGCGCGCGGACCCGGTCTTCACCCTCGCCGCCGAGGTCGCCATCAACCATGTCGCCCTGGTCCGGCTCGGCCGCAAGGAGCTGCCGCAGCTCGACGGCCGGCCCACGGGGGTCGACCCGCGCGAGATCCACCGCGACTACACCGACGATCTGACGGCCCAGGGACTCGAACCGCTCGGCTACGACGCCTTCGTCGAGACGGACATGACCGTGTTCTCCGAGCTCAAGCGCATGCGGCAGCCGCCCGTCCCCGCGGTGCCCTGCATGCATCTCACGGACCCGGAAATGACGGACGGCGATCAGCCGACCCTCGCAGAGACGGTGTCCTCCGCGCTGGTCAACGCCGTGCTGGCGGCGCGGCGCGGACACCCGGGCGCGGAGCGGGAACTGCTCGATCTGATGGACCGTACGGACGGCACCTCGGAGCATGCGAGCCGGGTGTGGGGGCGGCTGGGCGCGGGGGCGCTGCGCGGCGCGACCCCGCGGACGGGGAAGGTCGACTGGTGGCAGCGCTGGCTGGTCGATGTCCTCGCGTCCAAGCTGCGGGAGGGCGAGCGGCTGGTCTATCCGAAGAAGCGCGGCGCCCTGCTCGCCGCGCTGGGCCACGATCCGATGCTGTCGCGGAGCGGCCCGGTGCGGGAGAAGAACCTCGTGATCGCGTACGACACCTCGGGGTCGATGCCCGCTGCGGTGGTCGACTGGCTGACGGAGCTGGTGGGCTCGATCGACGGGGTGGCCGCCCACTGGCTGTCGTT
The DNA here is from genome assembly GCF_055574515.1 of Streptomyces sp. NPDC029466. Taxonomy (NCBI): domain Bacteria; kingdom Bacillati; phylum Actinomycetota; class Actinomycetes; order Kitasatosporales; family Streptomycetaceae; genus Streptomyces; species Streptomyces sp. NPDC029466. Next base: position 71,694 of record NZ_JBVHZH010000025.1, on the reverse strand, counting down.
CGACGGTGTGGTGATGCCGTTCCGCCCCGGGGAGAAGGTGTACGGCGGCGGAGGCACGAGCTTCCAGGCGGTGGCCGACTACGTCGAGGGCCGCAGCACGGTCGACGGCCGCGGCTTCGACGAGATACCGGACGCCGTGGTGATCCTCACCGACGGCTACGCCCCGCACATCACCCCCGCCGAGCCGGACAAATGGATCTGGCTGATCACGGCGGGCGGCGACGACTGGCCCGACCACCACACCCCGCCGATGGCCTGCCACCGTGTGACGACAGGAGACCGATGAGCACGACCACGCCGACCGCCGCACCTCTGGGCACCGCGGCGAGCGCGCAGACCCCGCCGCCCCGCCCCGCGGGATGGCGGCCCAGCGCCACCTACCCCGAGCCCCCGGAGGGCCGGCCGGGGGTGTCCCGGCTGGAGTCGTTCATCGACGCGATGATCGACATGGGCCAGACCGGCCAGATCTTCGGCGAGCACGGCATCGGCAAGACGGCCACCTTCTTCTCCCATCTGCCCGCGGCGTACCCCGACGCCGAGCTGGTCTTCGTGCCGGCCGCCAATCTCACCCCGGACGATCTGCTCGCCAACGCTCCGGTGCGCGATGCCAAGACGGGCGAACTGGTGCTGCGGCAGCTGGTGATGAGCCAGTTGCGGCCCGGCAAGCCGTTCGTGCTGCTGATCGACGACTCGCTCCAGGCGGGTGCCACGATCCAGTCACAGCTGATGCAGATCGCCTGCAACTGGACGCTGGGCGAGTACGACCTGCGGGAGCTGGGCTGCATCGGCGTCTTCCTGACGGACAACGAATCGCTGGCGGAGACGGCGGCCCGGCGCAGCGATCTGGCCGTACTGGACCGCATGGTGACGATCCGGATCACCGCCAACGACACCTCCTGGCGGCAGCAGCTCGCGGCGAAGTACCGCGACTGGAATCTGCGCGAGGTCTTCACCCTCTGGGCCAGCCTCTCCCCGGCCCTGCGCGAACTGCTCTCCCCGCGCACCCTCGACCACCTCCTGGCCAATGCCCGGGAGGGCTTTCCGCTGCGCTGGGGACTGCCGCTGGTCAATGGCGAGCGGCTGCGACTGGCCGAGCAGAAGGACAACGGCAGGCCGGGCAAGGACCGTACGACCGAGGTGCTGGACCGGATCGCGGCGGCGGTGGGCGCCGCCAACCCCGCCACCCTCCCCGATCCGGTACGGGCCGTGGTGCGCGCGGCGCTGCGCAACCGCTGGTCGGTGCTGTTGCAGGGGCCGCCCGGGTGCGGCAAGACGGAGCTGGTCCGCGAGACCGTCCGCGAGGGCCTCGACGGGCGCGAGCCGCTGTATTTCTCGATGCCGGTGACCAATGTCGAAGACCTCTGCGCACCGATCCCGACCACCGACGGCTCCCTGGACAACCTCCTCGCCGGTTCGTTCCTGGGTCCGGAGCCGAAGGCGATCGTCTGGGACGAGTACAACCGCCCCAAGGACAAGGCGGCTTTCGCCAAGCTGATGGAGATCACTCAGGAGTGGTCCCTGGCGGGGCGCCGGATCGAGAATCTGCGGGCGCAGATCGCGGTGCAGAACCCGCCGTACCACCTCGGCCGCAAGCTTCTGGTCGCCCGGAACAACATCGCGCAGGCGACCCGCTTCACCGTCTCGCTGACCGTCGAGCCGGGCGACATCCCGGCCAACGAGTGGCTGATCGAGAAGTACGGTGCCGTGGCCGAGACGGTCCTGGAGTGGTGGAAGCACGACATCGACGAGGACGGCCGGGCCTGGATCACCAAGCGCACCATGGAACGGCTGATCAAACTCCACCAGCGCGGACTGCCGTTGGAAATGGGCACGGTCTACCTCGGTGACGGTGAATACGCTCCGGTGTCGCTGACCGCTCTCCTCGACCGGCTCAGCAACCGCCCGGTCACCGGTCTGCGCGAGCTGGCCCGGGAGGTCGATGCCTGGGAGGCGCGGCTGCGGACGGCGGCACGGGCGTCGAGCGAAGGCTCCAACGACAGTGATCTGGTCCACCAGGTCCTGGCCAACGCGGAGTTGTCGCAGCTGAAGCAGCATCAGGCCGCGGTGGCCCGACTGGTGGCCCTGCTCCCGCCGAAGCTGCGCTCCACCTACCTGGTGGGGGCGTCGAGCGAGGTCCAGCGCTTCTGGATCGAGGTCTTCGCACTGATACCCCGCGGCTGAGCGACAGCGCGAGGCAGCCGGCGGGTCGCCGCCGGCTGCCGCAGCCGAATTGCGTGGACGGGGCCGCATGGCTCGGTTAGTCTGCGCCCATGTCCAGCCCCGAGGCATCAAGACGCTAGCCACCGGCCGTCCGGTGGCTCCTAGCGCTGTCTCGCGGTCGCGCCGTCGCCTCGTCGTCGCACACCACCCGGGCACGTCTCCTGCCACCGGATCGCCGTAGTGCGGACTGTTTTGACCTGATGCGGCGTCATTTCCCGGACGCTCCAGGTCCTTTCGCGCGGTAGTCACGCGTGCCCGGCCGGACGGTCGCTCCCTTCACCTCCCCACGGGCACCGCTGCGTCTGCCGTCGCGCCGTGTCGATCCACCCTGTGGTTGCGGAGTGTTGCTGTGCCTTTCGTTCTCTATCTGCTCGGCCTTGCGGTGTTCGCCCAAGGCACCTCCGAATTCATGCTGTCCGGCCTGCTGCCGGACATCGCCCGTGAGCTGGATATCTCGCTCTCCGCCGCCGGAGCGCTGACCTCGGCCTTCGCCGTGGGCATGGTGGTCGGCGCGCCGCTGCTGGCGCTGCTGAGCCTGCGCTGGCCGCGGCGTCGCGCGCTGCTGGCCTTCCTGGTCACGTTCCTGCTCGTCCATGTCCTCGGGGCCGTCACCCCGGACTACGGAGTCCTGCTGGCCACCCGGGCCGTCGCGGCGCTGGCCAATGCCGGGTTCCTGGCGGTGGCCCTGGCGACCGCGGCCTCGATGGTCGCCCCCGACGCCAAGGGCCGCGCCACCGCCGTCCTGCTCGGGGGCACCACCATGGCGTGTGTCGCGGGTGTGCCCGCCGGTGCGCTGCTCGGTGAACTGTGGGGCTGGCGCTCGGCGTTCTGGGCGGTGGCGCTGGTCTCGGTGCCTGCCGTCCTCGCGATCCTGTGGTCGGTACCGGCCACCCCCGCCCCGCGGTCGGTTGCGGAGGGCCCGCGCGCCGGGGCCGAACTGCGTGCTCTGCGCAGCCCCCGGCTCGTGGTGCTGCTGCTCCTCGGCGCCCTGGTGAACGGCGCGACCTTCTGCGCCTTCACCTATCTCGCGCCGCTGGTCACCGAGGTCACCGGACTCGGCTCCGGCTGGGTGCCCGTCCTGCTGGCGCTCTTCGGCCTGGGGTCGTTCGCCGGGGTCAGCGGGGCCGGGCGGCTGGCCGACACCCGCCCCCGCCGCCTCCTGGCGCTCGGCGGACCGGCCCTGCTCACCGGATGGATCGCGACGGCGCTCGCCGCCGGGAACCCCGTGGCCGTGCCGGTGCTCCTCCTCGTTCAGGGGGCGCTGTCGTTCGCCGTCGGCTGCACCCTCGTCTCACAGGTCCTCTACGCGGCGACCGGGGCACCGGCCCTGGGCGGCGGGTTCGCCACCGCGGCGCTCAACGTGGGCGCGGCGCTCGGCCCCTGGTGCGGCGGCGCCGCGCTCACCGCGGGGCTCGGCTACCGCTCGCCGCTGTGGGTGAGCGCCCTCCTGACGGCGCTCGCCCTCGTCGTCGGGGGCCTGGCGCTCGTGCCCTGGCGCCGGCCGGCCACGGCCCCGCACCGGGCGGCGCGGCCGTCCCGTACGGCGGAGAACTCCGCAGCCCCCTCCACCACAGCGGGCGAACCGGCGGACGGCCGACGGGTGCGGTGAGCCGCCGGCCGCCCGCCCGGAGCGGAGGGGCGGCTCCCGCCCACGAGGATCTCCTCCCCGTCAGTGGGGAGGAGGTCCTCACCAGGAGATCCTCACGAGGAGATCCTCACGACGTGGTCATGCCGACCGAGGGTGGCCGAAGAGGAGGTCGAAGTCCGGCGGCAGTTGCAGCAGGACGCGCTGCATGAGGTCTTCGCCGGCGGCGTCGGCGACGACGCTGAGCACGGCGCCGACATCCCACTTGGCGGTCTCCTCGGTGGCCCCCTCGATCCAGGCCGCCGTGGCGCGGACGAACCGTGCGGGGTCCAGCGGCTCGGCGGCCTGGAGCGGGTTGAGCAGGATCAGGGCGAAGGTCTCCGGCAGATCCGCGGCCAGCTCGGCCCGTTCCTCGCCGACCAGATGCGCGCCCAGCAGGGCCAGGACGACGCGGGCCGCCCGTTCCGCTTCCTGTGGTGAGTCGTACTCGCCGCGCTCCTGGACCTGTGCCAGGAACGTCTCCCATCGCATGGGCGCCACAGCTGCCTCCTTCTCGTCGGAGCGCGGAGGGCGGAACCGGAGGGAGGCTTTCCCGTCCCCGCCGACGCGGGCGCGGTCCCGCTCAGCCGCTGATCTGCTTCTGCCCAGTGTCCCCGCCCATGGCGGCCTCGCGGGGCTCGGCACGCTCGGCGATCGGGTCCGTGGGCTCAGGACACCCGCCTCGTCGTCGGCCTCGGCAGCCGGCCGGCACTCGGCCCGTCGGCCCGCTGACCAGCACCCGCCCGCATCCGGGCCGTCCCCCTCCGGCTCCATGACCGGCTCACGCCCGCCTCCCAGTACGGTCCCGGCCCCCCGGCACACCCCGCAGGCCCCGGCTCAGCCCGTCCCCGCGTACCCCCGGATCCGCTCCAGTTCCACGGCCACATCCGTGAGCGTGGCGCAGTCCGGAACCGGCGGGAGGTCAGGGGCGGACGGGCCGGGCTCGGGCCGGCGGCGCGGGTCCTCAAGGGCGTCGGCCATCGCCGCCAGCGCCTGGCACAGCCCCTCGGCCTCGGCCCGGCTCGGGCGGTGCGCGCCATGGTCGAGGCGTACCGCACAGGCGGTCGCGGCGTCCACGATGCGTTCGGCGGCGGTGACGACGGTCAGCCAGTCGGGGTTGCGGTCGCGGGCCGCGAGGAGTTCCGCGGCGGCGGTCTCCGCCGCGGCCCTGGCCTCCCCCAGCGCCCGGTAGGCGGCGCGGCGCAGCGCCAGCCGCCGGGTGGGGTCCGCGCCCGGCTCCGCCTCCAGGACGTGCCGCAGGAACTGCTCGGTGCTGCGCAGCGCCGAGGTGACACGGTGCCCGACCCGGCGGCGGGGGTCGGCGAGGCGGGGCAGATGTCCGACGACGAGGACGATGCCGCAGGCGATGGAGGTGTCCACGATCCGCTCGGCGGCGGCCTGCGGATCCCCGCTGACATGCACGAACGACAGCACCATGAGGGTGATCGCGACGGTCTGCAGGGCGAAGTGGCGGGTGGCGAACGGCAGCAGCGCCCCGCCCGCGCCCGCCACCAGTGCGGGCCACCACGCACCGGTCAGCAGCAGCCCCGCCCCGGCGAAGACCAGCACGCCCGCGACGGTCCCGGCGAAGCGGTTGACCGTACGGGAGAAGAGCGGGCCCAGGTCCGGCTTGACGAGGAAGGTGACGGTCGCCGGGAGCCAGTACCAGTGGTCGGCGCGGAGCAGCAGCGCGACGGCGACGCTCGCGGCGATGCAGACGGCGACCCGCAGGCCGTAGTCCCGCCCGGCCGGACCGAACAGGCCGCGCCCGCGCCGCGTCCGTCCCCCGACGGCGCCCAGCGCCCCGCGGAACAGGGCCTCGGGCCGGGCCATCCAGGCGGGACGGCCCGACGGGGACGGTGCGGACTCCGCTCCCGGCGGCAGCTCCGGCTCCCGCCGGGCGAAGGCGACCGCGGCGTCCAGCAGGGCCTGGTCGAAGGCGCCGCGCGCGGCCGTGCTGGTCTCCGGGGCGGACAGCCGGCCCGGCGAGCGCCCGGTGCGCAGGGCATCGGCGAACCTGCGGGGGCTCTCCGCCACCCGGGACGGCAGCGGGCGGGCCTCCCACAGCAGCGCCACGCTGGCCTCGCAGAGCGCGGTGGCCGCGGCGAACCGCTCGGTGAGCAGCAGCTCTTCCGTACGGGCGGACCGGCGCAGCAGCCGACTGGTGAGGAGGCGCAGCCGCACGGCCTCGTCGGCGCGGTCCAGGGCGGCGGTGAGCCGGCGCCGGGCGGGCTCCGCATCGGGGCCGCCGACCGCGCCCAGGGCGTCGGCGAGCGCGTCGAAGACCGTGGCGACCGCGGCCCGTTCGCCACTGAGCGCACCGCCGACGGGGCGGGGCGGGCGCAGCACGAGCCGCAGCAGAAGCAGCCACAGGCAGCCGGCGAGGACATAGAGGGCCTTCGCCCACGGCGCGCCGGGCAGCGGCATCCCGGCGCCCAGGATCGTCGTGGCCAGCATCTGCATCCCGGCGTTGGAGCGCACCGGCCCGGCCACGCTGCCCGCGCCGGAGACGAAGCCGACGGCGAACAGCGCCGGAAGGAGCCACCAGCCCGCGTCGGCCGCCCGGAGCGAGGCGCCGATCAGCATGCCGAGCGCCGAGGCGAGGGCGGGCAGGCCGATATGGACGATGCCGGTGCGCCGGGTGCCGGGGCGGTCGTTGACCCCGGCCAGCATCGAGCCGAGTCCGGCCAGGACGCCGGGCGCCGGATGGCCGGTCGCGATACCCGCGCCCAGCAGCGGCCCCGCACACAGCGCACCGCGGGCAACGGCCGCCCAGGGTACGGGCAGCCGCTGCCAGCGGAAGGGGTGGGCGAGCCAGGCGGGCACGGCGCGCGGCGCGCGGAGCATGGGCCTCCTCAGACGACGGCGTACGGACGGCGACAAGCGGTTCCGAGGGGCGACATCGGCCGACGGTGCTGCTACCAGCCTACGGTCCGGGAGGGTCCACTCCGCTGCCCCGGGGTTACCACAAGATCACGAACGAATGGCGAGCAGCCAACCCGGCCCGCCTTCCGGTTCCCGCGGCCCGTGCGCGCCGCCGCTCCAGCCGGGCAGGCCGCCACTCCCCCGCTGTCCTCCCCTTTTCCCTGCCCGCGCCAGCGGTTAGCGTCCCGGCATGACGAGCAAGACGGGTGGCCTGGACGTACGGGTGGTCGGCGGCGGGGTGATCGGGCTGACGTCGGCGATCGCGCTGGCCGAGGACGGGCACCGGGTGCGGGTACTGAGCCGGGACGCGGCCGACGGGACGACCTCGGCGGTGGCCGGCGGGCTGTGCTGGCCGTACCGCATCCAGCCGTACGAGCGGGCGGTGGCGTGGTCGGTGCGCTCCTTCCAGGTGCTGACGGCGCTCGCCGCACGGCCGGCGGAGACCGGCGCCCGGATGGTGACGGGCACGATGACGACCACCACGGGCGGCGCCGAGGACGGCCTGGCCGCCTGGTACGACGCGGTGCCCGGATTGCGGCGGGCGCGGGCGGCGGAGCTCCCCGAGGGCAGCGCGTGGGGGTGGCGGGCCCGTACTCCCCTGGTGGACATGCCCACCCATCTCCGCTATCTGGAACGGCGGTTGGCGGCGACGGGCGGGACCGTGGAACGGCGTGAGGTCACCTCGCTGGAGGAGGCCGGAGCGGCGGCGGACGTGGTCGTCAACTGCTCGGGGCTCGGCGCCCGCACTCTCGTACCCGACCCGGAAGTCCACCCGGTCCAGGGGCAGTTGGTGATCGTGGAGAACCCCGGCATCGAGGAGTGGTCGGTCGCCGCGGACGCGGGGGCGACGGACACCACGTATCTGCTGCCCCAGCCGTACGGCCTGGTGCTGGGAGGCACGGCGCGGGAGCACGCCTGGTCCCGGGAGCCCGATCCGGCGGTGGCGGCGGCCATCGTGGCGCGCGCCGCACGGCGCTTCCCGGAGCTGGCGCGGGCCCGGGTCCTGGCGCACAAGGTGGGGTTGCGCCCGGCCCGCCCGACGGTGCGGCTGACGGCGGAGCGGCTGTCCGGCGGCATGCCCTGCGTGCACAACTACGGGCACGGGGGTGCGGGCGTGACCGTGGCGTGGGGGTGCGCGGACGAGGTGCTGCGGCTGGTGCGGGAGCTCCAGGAGGGCCGCGGACCGGTACGCGGGTAAGTGCGGCGCGTCCTTCCCGGGCCGGAATCCGTCCTTTCGGTCCGGCGGCATGCGGACGAGCGGAATTCACCGGCCGGAGGGCGCATCCATTCGCCCGTCTCATGCGTCCTATGAGCAAGCGCCATTTCTATATGGCCGCACTTCAGGGATATTTGGAGTATCCATTTTGAAAAACGGCATTAAGGGCATTCGTCGTGTATCCGCGGTCGCCGTCACCGCGGGAGCCGTTCTGACGGCCGGGGCGTTCACCGCTCCCGCGCACGCCGCTGCGCCCAAGACTCCCACGATCGCCGCCAAGGGCGGCTTCGTGATGAACAACGGCACGGGGAAGACCCTCTTCACCAAGGCCGCGGACACCCGTCGCTCCACCGGCTCCACCACCAAGATCATGACGGCCCGGGTGGTGCTGGCGCAGCCGAACCTCAACCTTGACTCCAAGGTGACGGTCCAGAAGGCGTACAGCGACTACATCGTCGACAACAACTGGGCCTCCTCGGCCAAGCTGATCGTCGGCGACAAGGTCACCGTCCGCCAGCTGCTGTACGGGCTGATGCTCCCGTCCGGCTGCGACGCGGCGTACGCGCTGGCCGACAAGTTCGGCAGCGGCTCCACCCGGGACGCCCGGGTCAAGTCGTTCATCGGCAAGATGAACTCCACGGCCAGGTCGCTCGGCATGACGAACACGCACTTCGACTCGTTCGACGGCATCGGCAGGGGCGCGAACTACTCGACTCCGCGCGACCTGACCAAGCTCGCCTCCAACGCGATGAAGTACTCCACGTTCCGTACGGTCGTGAAGACGAAGTCGACCACGCAGAAGGTCACGACGAAGAGCGGTGGCTACCGCAACATGTCGTGGACCAACACCAACGCGCTGCTCGGCAGCTACTCGGGCACCCTCGGCGTCAAGACGGGCTCCGGCCCGGAGGCCAAGTACTGCCTGGTCTTCGCCGCCACCCGCAATGGCAAGACGGTCATCGGCACGGTTCTCGCCTCCACCTCGGTGACGGACCGCACCGCTGACGCGAAGAAGCTGATGGACTACGGCTTCAAGAAGTAACCCGGGACAGGCGTGGGGCCTGCGCACGACCTTCCGGTCGCGCGCAGGCCCCTTCGTCATCCGGCCGCCGGCACCACACCGGGGCCGTTCGACACCGCTCCGGAGTCGGCTAACCGCCGCTCTTCACTTCGACGCCGCTGCCCTCGCCGGGGCCGCTGCCGTCACCCTCGTCGTCCCCGTTGCCGTTGCCGCCGGGGCCGATCTGGATCTCGAAGTCACCGTCGTACTGCTCATGGCCCGCGATCACGGCCAGCTCGACGACCTCCGCGCCCTTCTGGCCACGCACGATCAGCGGATCGCTGCGCAGATCACGCATCAGCGCCCAGCACATGGCGATCATCACGACCATGAACGGCACCGCGACCAGAATCGTCAGATTCTGAAGTCCGGTCAGCGCATCGCCCGAGCCACCGCCGATCAACAGCATGATCGCGGCGACCGCACCGGTCACCACTCCCCAGAAGATCACCACGAGCCGGGTGGGCTCGAAGGTCCCCTTCTGCGAGAGGGTGCCCATGACAATGGACGCGGCATCGGCACCGGACACGAAGAAGATGCCGACCAGGATCATGACGAGAACGCTCATGACCGTGGCGAGCGGGTACTGGTGCAGCACATCGAAGAGCTGGCCTTCGGGAGTGCTCGACCCGCTGAGCTTCTTGGACTCCTGGAGCTTCATGGCCGAGCCGCCGAACACCGCGAACCACGCCAGGCTGACCACGCTCGGGACGAGGATGACCCCGCCGATGAACTGGCGGATGGTCCGGCCCCGGCTGATGCGGGCGATGAACATGCCCACGAACGGCGTCCAGGAGATCCACCACGCCCAGTAGAAGACCGTCCAGCTGCGCAGCCAGCCGCCCACGTCGTCACCGCTGCTGGCCTCCGTACGGCCCGCCAGCTGCGGCAGCTCGCCGATGAACGAGCCGAGGGAGGTCGGCAGCAGATTGAGGATGAGGATGGTCGGCCCGACCACGAACACGAAGACCGCCAGGATGACCGCCAGCACCATATTGATGTTGGACAGCATCTGGACGCCCTTGGCGATACCGGAGACCGCGGACAGGATGAAGGCAATGGTCAGCACGGTGATGACACCCACCAGCAGGGTGGTGCTGACGCTGTCCATCCAGCCGAGGACCTTGATACCGCTGCCGATCTGCAGCGCACCGAGCCCCAGCGAGGCCGCCGAACCGAAGAGGGTGGCGAAGATGGCCAGGATGTCGATGACCCGGCCGCCCCAGCCGTTCGCCCGCCGGGTGCCGATCAGTGGCGTGAACACCGCGCTTATCGTCTGCCGCCTCCCCCGCCGGAAGCAGCTATAAGCGATGGCCAGACCCACGACCGCATAGATCGCCCAGGGGTGCAGCGTCCAGTGGAACATCGTGGTGGCCATCGCGGTGTCCATCGCCTGGGCGGCATCCTTCGGATCGGTGCCCGGCGGTGGGGTGCTGAAGTGCCCCAGCGGCTCGCTGACGCCGTAGAACATCAAACCGATGCCCATGCCCGCGCTGAACATCATCGCGATCCATGACACGGTGCGGAATTCGGGCTCCTCGCCCTCCTTGCCGAGCGTGATCCGGCCGTACTTGCTGACCGCCAGCCAAATCGCAAAGATCACAAATCCGGAGGCGGAGAGCACGAAGGCCCAGCCGCCGTTGTCGATCACCCAGTTCAGCATCGAGGTCGATGCGTTCTTGAGGGATTCGGTGGACGACGCTCCCCACGCGATGAAGGCGAGGGTGAGCAACGAGGTCACACCGAAGACCACACGGTCGGTCTGCGGGGGCCCATGGTGCTGCGGCTCATCGGGGACGTCCGTCACGGAGGGCGTGCCACCCCCGTCTCCGGCTTCTCTGACTGTGTCCGACACGTGTCAACCTTTCAATGGGCCATATTTTCCTTACCCGTTACCCCCTACCACACGACGGCAGACGTTGAGGGGCGTCGCGACCGTAAGGTGATAACCGGCCCTCCGGTCCAACAGCAGCGGAACGAGCTTCCGCAGCGGTTGGCGCAGCGGCACGACGACGCCGTCACGGTCCCGGCGCCACACCACTCCGTGCCTCACCAGTTCTTCCCTGACCTGCGCAAACTGTCCCTCTTCGAGGCGATAGGCGCAAGGTGGGTCGGACAGGATCTGGTCTTCGGTGGCCGGTTCGTTATCCGCGCCGCCGAGATACACCGGACCGTGATCGGTGTAGCCCGCGAGCCGGGCGGCGGTGGTGGCCGCCTCGATCCGTGACCGGTGCCGGTCGAGGAAGGTGAAGGCGCCGTCCAGCGCGGCCAGCTGGGAGTCCACCCGGCGGCGGTTGTTGAGCGCGGGGTCGGCCTTCTCGGCCTCGGTGAGCGCGTCGACCCGGGTCTCGACGAGCAGTCCGACCGAGCCCTTGACACCCGCGGTGTTGCGCAGGATCCGCTCCTGGCCGTCGCCCGCGACCTGCTTGACGGGATCGCCGGTCTCCGGGTCGGTCCAGATGCCGTAGACACCGGTGGAGAAGCCCGCCCGGTGGACGGCGGGCCGCACGAAGTCCTGGGAGAGCGCGGCCGCTTCCCGGTGCACCCCGTCCGAGGTGTTGAGGTTGCGCGGCCACAGCGACAGCACGTCCTTCATGTAATACGGGACCGTGGGGCCGTACTCGTGCAGGTCGTAGATGGTGTCGGGGCGGTAGTCGCGGATGACCTCGGCAATCGACCGGCCCTCGGCGGTCCGCAGGGCGATGTGATCGCGGTTGATGTCCGTGCCGTCGGCGTTGCCGCGGGTGTCCGCGGCCCGGCCGTCGGGGTTGGCCGTCGGGACGACCAGCACGCTGGTGTGTTCCAGGAAGCGCCGGGTCGCCGGGTCCTTGGCGTAGGCGAGATTACGGACGGTGGTCAGACATGCCTCGCGCCCGGAGGGCTCGTCACCGTGCTGGGAGCAGATCAGCAGCACGGAGTTGCCGCGGCGGACCTGCGCCGGGCGCTCGGGGGCGGGGCCGCCGATCCGGACGAGCCGTAGCGGGCGGCCCTGCCCGGTGGTGCCGATCCGGTCGATCCGTACGCGCACCGAGCCCCGGTCGACCGCATTGAGGAATTCCTGTTCCTCGCTCTGGCCGGTCCAGCGGGCGCCATGGCTGATCTCGAATCCCGTACGGGGTGCGGGGGTTGCGGTCGCGGCGGCCGCGGGCGGCGGGGTCGCGCCGAGGGTGGCCGTCAGCCCGATGGCCAGCGGCCCGGCTGCGAGGCGGTGGGAGCGGGGTATCACGAGGAGGAGCCTCCCTTGGGTGAGCGGTGGAGAGGGGGACCGGGTGGGGCCGCCGCGAGGCGACGGCCCCGGGTGGTCAGCCCACGGCCGGCAGCCGGCTGACCGAGCGCGGCGGGGCGATGCCGTCCAGCGGTGCCGCGGCGTCCGGATGCCTCGGTGCGCCCGCGGTGGCCCGTGCGAAGGCCGCTGCGCCGCCGGTCAGCGGCAGTTCGGCGGAGGTGCGGGACAGGTCGAGGGTGAGCTTCGGCGTGGACGGGGGCGGGTCGATCAGACCGGCGTCGGTGCCGGCCACGAGGAGCGCGAGCCGGTGCCCGGCGGGCACGATGTGATCGCTCGCGGCCAGGTCCAGGGTGAGGGTGTAGGGCGTGCCGGGGGTGAGCGGGCGGCCTTTGTGGGGGTCGGCGTAGTTGCCGAGGTCGGCCCAGCCGCGGCTGAAGACGGTGTGGGCGACCTTCCGGGTGTCGGCGGCGGTCTCCTTGAAGCAACCGGTGTCGCCCGTGTTTCCGGCGCCCCAGCAGGTGCGCCGGTCGAGGGTGGTGATGCCCTCGCCGTCGGCCGCGTAGTCGCGGATGGTGTCGGGGCCGAGGTCGGCCAGGACGGCGGAGAGATGGGCGGTCGAGGTGCTCGGGGTGACGGTCACGGTCACCGTGCCGGAGCCGGACAGCCGCAGCGGCGCGCGCAGCGGCCCGGTGCGGAACCCGGCCTTGGCGGCGGTCGGGGTATCGATGGCGGCCGCCCAGTCGGCCTCGCTCAGCTTCGGGTCGTCGGTGAAGGTCTCGGTCGCGCCCTGCGGCGCCTTACGGGTCCCCAGCAGGCCGACGCCGGGCGCGGTGCCGCCGCGCGGCCGCAGTGTGGTGGGCGCGGTGCCTGGAGCGGGCCACTGCGGGTCGGTGGACCACACGCCGGGCGAGCGCTCGATATCGGCCATCGGGGTGCGCTCGATGCCGTTGTCGTAGCCCAGCAAATAGTGGTCGAACCAGTGGTGCAGGGTCTTGACCCAGGCGCTGCGCCGGTAGTCGAACGGGTCGACATGCCCGGTCTGGGAGAGCCAGATCTTGCGCTCGACGCCGTGCCGGGCGAGCGCGTCCCACCACTGCCCGGCGTGCCGGGTCCGGACGTTGAGGTCCTGCATGCCGTGCACCAGGAGCACGCTGGCCCGCACCCGGTCCGCGTGGCGGACGTAGTCGCGCTCGCGCCACAGCCGGGTCCAGTCGCCGGTACGGGGCGCCCCGTCGGCGAGCTTCTTCTGCACGGCGGCGCAGCGCTTGCGCGCGTCGGGGCTGTCGACCACATCGGCGAGGGAGTCGGGCCCCGAGTCGTAGAGCGGGGCGCCCTTGGCGAAGTAGTAGTCGTACCAGGAGGAGATGCCGGCGATCGGGACGATGGTCTTCAGCCCCTTGACGCCGGTGGCCGCGACGCCGTTGGCGATGGTGGCGTCCCAGCTCTTGCCGATCATCCCGGTGCTGCCGTTGGACCAGCCGGCCGTGACGGGTTCCCCTCCCGTACGGGCGGTGTAGGCGCGACCTCTGCCGCCGAGCCAGTCGACGACGGCCCTGGCGGACCGGATGTCGGAGCGGCCGCCGACGTCGGAGCAGCCGTCCGAGCGGTTGGTGCCCGCGAGGTCGACCAGGACCGTCGCATAGCCGCGTGGCACGAAGTAGTTGTCGTAGAAGAGCGGGAACCCGACCGGCCGGCCGCGGTCGTCATAGGTCTTCTTCTGGCTCTCGTTACCGCGTCCGCAGCACGAGTAGTACGGACTGGCATCCATGATCACGGGAATCCGCCGGCCCTGTTGCGCCGGTTCGGCGGGCCGCACGATGTCGACGGCGACGCGGTCGGTTCTCCCGTCCGCGTCGCCGTCCAGCCGTGTGTCCACCCAGACCGATTCGCGTATCGCGCGGTCGTAGGAGTAGACGGGTCTGCTCTCGGCGGGCGCCGCCTGCGCGGCGGCCGGCCCGATCAGGGTGGACAGCAGGGCGGCGACGGCTGCCATCACGAGCGCTGTGAAGGGGATGCGGGGGATCCGCGCAGGATTCGTCACGGGCGGACGGTAGCGCGGCCCAACTCCCCTGCGTAAGGGCATGTCCGGGCACCGCGGGGCGGTCGGCGGCCGAAAACAGGTCCATCGGTAGCTTTTCCGTCCCGCGGGCGGTCCGGAATCCCGTGCCGGGGTCGCGGCGGCACCCACTGCGGGCCATGAGGAAGAGGGGGACGGCGGAGCACGGCGGACGGCAGGGACGGATGAGGGTTCATGTCGGTCATGTGTCAGATCAGGCCATGTACATGACGCTGGCCGGGCGCAGTACATAAGGTCTGAACAGAGCCATCCCCCCTACGAGTTGGAGGACTCGTGCGTCACAGACTCCTCGTCCCCGGCGCGGTCGCACTCAGCCTGCTGCTGGCCATCCCGGCCTCGGCTGCCGACTTCACACCGGGCGCGCCGGGTGTGGGCGACACCTACTACCCCGAGAGCGGAAACGGCGGATACGACGTTTCCCACTACGATCTGCGGCTCAAGTACCAGCCGAAGACGGACCTGCTGGAGGGCACGGCCACCCTGCTGGCCACCACCACGCAGGATCTCTCCCGCTTCAACCTGGACTTCGGCCTCAAGGTCAGCGAGATCCGGATCAACGGCAAGAAGGCATCCTTCGCCACCTCCGGCAAGCACGAGCTGGAGGTCACTCCGGCCACGCCGCTGGAGAAGGGCAAGCAGATCAGCGTCGTGGTGCGCTACGCGGGCAAGCCCTCCGAACTCAAGATAGACAACTACAGCGCCTGGGCCCGCACCCCCGACGGCGGGGTGATCGCCCAGGAGCCGGACTCCGCGGTGTGGTGGTTCCCGAGCAACGACCACCCCACGGACAAGGCCACCTACGACATCTCGGTGGCCGTCCCGGACGGCACCCAGGCGCTGAGCAACGGTGTGCTGGCCTCGCAGTCCTCCAAGCTCGGCTGGACGCGCTACAACTGGCGCTCGGACAAGCCGCAGGCGACGTATCTGACGACGCTGGCCGTCGGCAAGTTCGACATCACCACCGACAAGACCGCGAACGGCCTGCCGGTGATCAACGCCGTCAGCAAGGACCTCGGCGCGAACGAGGGCTCGGCGAAGGCCAGCATCGAGCGCACCACCGAGATCACCGAGTGGCTGGAGAGCGTCTTCGGTCCCTACCCGTTCAACGCGGTCGGCGGTTATGTCCCCAACGTGCCGGCCGGGTACGCGCTGGAGACCCAGACCCGCCCGTTCTACGGCAAGAAGGCCTTCGACCGCGGCACCAACGTCTCGGTCGTGGTGCATGAGCTGGCCCACCAGTGGTACGGCGACAACGTCTCGCTGAAGGACTGGAAGGACATCTGGATCAACGAGGGCTTCGCCACCTACAGCCAGTGGCTGTGGTCGGAGAAGGAGGGCGAGGGCACCGCGCAGGAGCTGGCGGACTGGGTCTACTCGCAGCACCCCGCCGACGACCCGTTCTGGACGGTCAAGCCGGGCAACCCGGGCGCGGAGAACCAGTTCGACGGTGCCGTCTACGACCGCGGCGCGCTGACCCTCCAGGCGCTCCGCAACAAGGTCGGCGACAAGGCCTTCTTCGGCATTCTCAAGTCCTGGCAGACGGAGAACAAGTACGGCAACGCCTCGGTCGCCGACTTCGTGAAGTTCGCCGAGAAGAAGACCGGCAAGGAGCTGGCCGGCTTCTTCGACACCTGGCTCTTCCAGCCGTCCCGGCCCTCCGCGGGCGCGGCCAAGCGGGCTCTCGGTGCCCAACAGGCACCGGTCGCCGAGCCCAAGTCGTGGAAGCAGATCGCGGCCACGCACCACGCACACCGGCACTGAGCCGGTGGACGAGCGCTGAACGAGACGGAGCCGGGCCTCCCCCGGCTCCGTACGCGCACCGCGTCACTACCGGCGCGCCGCCTGCCTGGCCCGGCGCGCGATCGGCATGAACCGCAGCCGCTCCGGAAGCACCGGCACCACGGCGCGCACGACCCGGCCGAACCGGCGCAGTGTGCGCTCCTGGGCGTCCGTCCACTCCAGCCCGATGGCCTGCCGGGCGTCCGGCGGCATCAGCCCGATCGTGAGAAAGCGCCGGCAGCGGGCGAACCGCGGGCGCAGCCATGGCCAGGACAGCCGCAGGAGCAGCCGCAGCCAGCGCGGGCCGCGGTCGGGTACCGGCAGCCGCGGATCTGTCGCCAGCAACTCCTTGACCACGACGGTCTCTTCGAGTTCATTGTCGAGGACCTTCTGGTAATACGGCCAGAACTCCTCGATCGTCTGCGGCATATCGCGGTCATGGATCCCCAGGATCCGGCCGACCTGAAGCCACTCCGCGTACAGCGCCCGCTCCTGCGCCTCGGTGAAGGGGCGGCCCAGATACTGCTGCGCGTGCCGGAAGACGGGGTAGCCGGTGGCGTGCACCCAGGCGTAGTAGGCGGGGGTGAGCGCGTGGTAGACGCGGCCGTGTGCGTCGGTCCCCTGGATGGTCTTGTGCAGCGCCCGCAGCCGCCGCCCCTCCGCGGCCGCCGCCTCCCCTCCGTACACCCACAGCTGTACCGAGGTCAGGGACCGCTCGCCGCGCCCCCAGGGGTCCGTACGGAACACGGAGTGGTCGTCCACACCGGCGCCGACCGCCGGGTGGGCGACCTGCATGGCCAGCGCGGCCGGCAGCGTCAGCAGCATGCGGATGTCCCCGGCCAGCGACCAGAGCACACCTCCGACCGGCGGGGGATTCGGGTCATTTTTTACCGCAATCATGGTATTAATCATCATACGGTGACTCTCCGCGATCGGCGGACGCGGGGCCCCTCCACGCCACCACAGGCGCGACCCCTCCGGACGCGCCCTCACGGCGATCCGACACACCACGGCGCCCGGACGAGCGGCTCGTCAACACCGACACCATGACCCCACTCGGCCCGGAGGATACCGAACGCGGGCGTGCGGAAACGCGAGTTGAACGCGAGCGGGTACAGGGCGGAATCCGGCCGCACGAGCGGCCAGCGAAGCCGGCCCCTCTACCACCCCACGCGCCCCTTGAGGCGGCTCCCCGAACCCCGCCCCGCCGAGAGGGCGGCGGAGTGTACGCCGCCACTCGACACCCGGCCGTACGCCATCGCCCCACCCAAACCACCGGGACCCCGTGGTCGAAATTCACCTCCACGAGTGGTTTTTTCGCCACGTAAACCTCTGAGCTGGGACGGCCAAAATCACCACTTACCCCAATAGACACAGATAGTGACATCGAGGATACGGAACGCGACACTCGCACTGTTCATCCGAACCACCCGAAAGGAGCAACTCATGTCCTGTCCCCCGCCCTGTCCGCCACCGGTCGATGCCCGTAAGGCACTCGACTTTCTGCGGACCAGCGGACTCGTCGACCTCACCGTTCCGCTACAGCGAGTCGTCGACCAGGTCAGCCAGCTCGACGATGTGGCCGGCTACGTACTCGCCTGGGAGCGGTACGTGCTCGTAGTCGCCAACCAGGTCGCGGAAGACGACTCCGCCGCGGGCAGCTGAGCCATTGATCACGCCGATCGCCGGGAGGCATTGAGTGAACACGACGCAGCCCGGTGACGGTTCGTCACAAAGGCGCGCGGTGGAGACCCAGGCGGTCGCCTGGCTCGCTGCGCGCCGCACTCTGATCGATCCGGCCGAAGCCGCCACGGACCGGGTGCTGTTCGCCCGCAAGGCCCTCATCGAGACGGCGTTCCTGGTGGGGCTGCGGGCCCGCCTCGACCCCGAACCCCTCGACGGCGACTACGCGGCCCTCCTCGACCAGGTCGAGGAGATCGCGGCCCGCCCCTCCTACCGGGAACTGATCGCCCGGGACGAGGCCGCCCTCCTGCTGTACGCGGGAACCTATGCGGCCCTCCGGCTCTGCGGACGTGAGGACCCGGAGTTCCGGCGGCTGATCACCCAGGCCGCGGAAGGCGGCTATGCGGCGGTCTTCGAGCGGATTCCCTACCGGCAGCTCGATCTGCTGCACACCCTGGAGCTGTGCGGTGTGGCGCATGCCCTGCCCGCCATCGACGAGGTCCTGCCGTTCACCCTGCTCTGCAACCGTCCGAACGTCCTCAAGCTCACCGATCGCGACATCTACGCGATCACCCACACGCTCTTCTACGCCACGGACTTCGGCCTCCGCGAGCCCCGCTGGCCGCGGGACTTCGATCCGGCCGCGGCAGTGGAACTGCTCGAAGCGCTCCTCGTCCTCACCCTCGGCCAGGAGAACGCCGACCTGGTCGGGGAGCTGCTGTGCTGCCTTCTCTGCCTGGGCATCCGGGACTCCGAGGAAGCCCGCCGGGCCTGGGAGTTCCTCATGGCGGTACAAGAGGCCGACGGGCGGGTCAACGGGCCGCCGGGGGTGGTCCACCCCGGACTCGCCGACGGCGACGACGCGTACCGGCACTGGGCCACCGGCTACCACACCACCATCGTCGCGGCCCTGGCCGCGCTCCTGGACCGCAGTCCCCGGGTGGTGCGGCGGCCTCGGCCGTCCGTGCCGACGCCCCGCCCGGCCGTGGAGCAGCCGCTCCGGCGGGCCGTGGGGTGGCTGGCGGACACGGTCCGGCGCCACGATCCGGCCGGCTGTCTGCCCGCCGCGGCGGCCGTCGCGCATGCCGCCGAGGCCCTGGGCGAACCCGAGCTCGGCCGCCCCCTGCTGCTCGACTTCTCCGCGCGTCTCGCGGACGCGGACGCGGAGGTCTGGCAGCGGCACGGTATGGAGGTCGTCGGTGCCTTCGCGTCCGGCCTGCGGGCACACGGGATCCCCTGCGCCTCGCTCGACCTGTTCCTCAAGTCCACCGTCGCCGCCGTCGAACTCCTGGACCGGGTGCCGCCGCAGGCGGTGCGCAACATCCAACGCCTGGTAAGTCTCGGGCTGTTGGCCCCGCAGCGCGCGGCCGCACTGACCGGTGGGGCCGACGCGCCGCACCCGGCCCCGGAGACGACCGTCACCGACTTGCCCCGCGCTTGGAAGGACTATCACCTGGGGCAGATCGCCGGCTTCATCCGGGACTCGGCCCGCACCGGACAGGCACAGCACCGCATCACCCGCGACGCCGTCTCCTTCCTCCTCGCCCAGCAGAGCCCGTGCGGCGCGTTCGGCAGCCCGGCCTGCGACGAACCGGCAAGCCGGGAACGGGCGTTGCTGTCCTGGACCCGGAGCGCCGTCACCGCGCTGGCCGCCGTACACACGGCCTGCGGCGCGGCGCCCACGAGTCCGCGGCCCTGCCCCTGACCCGGAACACCGGCCTCATCGGCAAGAGCTTCGGTCTGTCCATCTCGTGCCCACCAGACGGTGAACTCCGTCGCGAAGTACCGCTACCCGGACGACCCCCGCGAGGACCTGGACCACCTCCTGTTCCGCAACGGCCACGCCCGTCCCGCCGGATGGCGGAACACCGTGGTCAAGGAGGAGTCGGCGCCCTGGACCGTCTCCAGCTGGGGCAAGGACTACACGTACACCAATCTCTCGGATCACTACCCGGTCGTGGGTACCGTCGGCTAGTTAGCTTGCGGTGGCGCGGGCGGGTCAGCGCTTGAGATAGGCCAGGACGGCCAGCACCCTGCGGTTGTCGTCCGCCGACGGGCTGATCCGGAGCTTGGTGAAAATGCTCGCGGTGTGCTTGGCGACGGCGCTCTCGCTGATGTGCAGGCCGGCGGCGATGGCGGCGTTGGACCTGCCTTCGGCCATCAGCTCCAGGACGTCCCGCTCGCGCTGCGTCAGGCTGCCGATCGTGCCACGGGCATCACTGCGCAACAGCAGTCTGGAGATCACCTGAGGGTCCATCACGGTGCCTCCGGCGGCCACGCGGCGGACCGCGTCGATGAACTGCTCGGTGTGGGTCACCCGGTCCTTGAGCAGATATCCGACGGCGCCCTCGCCCCCGGCCAGCAGCTCGTTCGCGTACAGCTGCTCGACGTACTGGGAGAGGATGAGGACGGGAAGTCCGGGCCGCCGGCGACGCGCTTCGAGTGCTGCTTGCAGGCCCTCGTCGGTGAAGGTCGGCGGCAGCCGCACATCGACCACGGCGACATCCGGTGCCGCGTCCCCGTCATCGAGCAGCGCGCGCAGCAGGGACGGGCCGTTGTCCACCGCGATGACCTCGCAACCGTGTTCCTGAAGGGTGCGTACCAGCCCGTCTCTCAGGAGGAAGAGGTCTTCGGCGAGGACAACGCGCACGGAATCTCCATCGTCACGGTGGTCGGCCCGCCCTGCGGACTGTGCAGGTCGAGAGTGCCATCGAAGGTATCCAATCGCTGTCGCACGCCGGCCAGCCCGGTGCCCCGTGCGGGGTCGGCGCCGCCGTGACCGTCGTCGGTGACGGTGGCGCGCAGCAGGCCGTCCTCGTAGGTCAGGGCGATGCCGACCTCACGTGCCCCGGAGTGCTTCGCCGCGTTCGCCAGCGCCTCGCTCACCGCGAAGTAGGTGGCGGACTCGACCGGCGCCGGGGGCCGGCCCGGCAGCCGGGTCTCGACGTGGACATCGAGGAAGCTGTCGAGCGCCAGCGACCGGACGGCGTCGCCCAGGCCCCGGTCGGCGAGGACCGGTGGGTGGATGCCGTGCACCAGGTCGCGCAGGTCCTGCAAGGCCCCCTCGGACGTCCGGCGGACGTCCAGCAGGAGCTCGCGTGCCGCCGCCGGGTCCGTCTCCAGCAGGCGCGTGGCCCGGTCCAGCGTCATACCCAGGGCGACCAGCCGGGCCTGCGCCCCGTCGTGCAAGTCCCGCTCTATGCGCCGCAGTTCGGCGGCCTGAGTGTCCAGGGCCCTGGTACGGGTGTCGGTGAGCCGCTCGACCCGCCGGGCGAGCCGGCTGCTGCGCGGTGCGGACAGCAGCGGCCGGCGCATCCGGGTGTGCAGCCGGAGCGTGGCGGGCGCGGCCAGCAGTCCGACGGCCAGGAAAACGAGGCCCAGCACCAGCGCGGCACACATGGTCGCGGTGCTGTGCACGGGGACGAACGCGTACCAGTTGCCGTCGTCGAGGAGCCGCCAGATGAACGGCTGCACCAGCGCACCGAACACCCCGTACTCGACCAGGGCGAGGGGCACGGCGACGAGGAGCCCGCCGGCCACCGGCTCCAGCCAGGCCCACGCCAGGTCGCGCCAGAAGCCCTCGTCAGCGATGATCGCGCCCGACCGCTTGCGGGCGTTGAGGGCACGGTCCAAGGGCAGCGGTTCCGGTGGACCGATAGGGACGCCCGTCCACCGGTCGGCGCGGGCACGGGAACGATCGGACAGTGCACGCAGGGCCCGCGCGGTGGGCGGCAGCAGCAGGAAGCCCACGCCCACGGGCACCAGCAGCAGGGCGAGGACCACCAGTGCGCCCACCGCCGACACCGCGAGGGCGTGCAGGCTCGCCAGCTGGCACCGGCCGAGGGCGACACCGGCGCGGGCGGCGACCGCACGTGGCTTATCGAACATCGTCCATGATCGGAGGGATCCTAGCCGGTGCCGCCCCCGCCCTCCGCGGCCTGCCGACGCTCGTCCACGTCCACGTCCAGAGGCCGGCCGCTGCCAGGCACGAGGCGCCGAACATCACCATGGGAAGCACCGCGCCGGACTCCTCATCCATGAACAGCAGCATGCCGAGGTTGATCAGGGCGTGAAAGCCCGCCGCGAGCGGCAGCCTGGCAGCCCGCACCCCGTCCAGGGCCCACCCCATCACGACCGACATGGACACCGCCGCCATCATGAACGCCCCCGCGTACACGGGGTGTTGGGCGAAGACCTGGACGTGCCAGACGCCCCACGTCACGCCCACCGCCACCGATGCCGCAAGCGGGCCGAAGCGGGTGCGCAGCAGCGGCTGGAGGAAGCAGCGCCATCCGATCTCCTCGCCGCACGCGCCGATCAACTGCGCCACGGCGATCAACAGAATCGGCGCACCCGGCCGCGTGGCACCCACGTCCCCGGTGAACACCGCGTACGCCCCGACGCTCACCGCGATGATCAGCGGCGCCGTGACGAGCAGCAGCACGCCCTGACCGCTGCGGCCCGGCACGGGGCCGGCGAGCACTTCCCGCACCCGCCCCGGCCACAGCACCGCGGCAAGCCCCACCCCGAGCGCGGGCCCGAACTGTGTCAGCTGAATGACCTCACCGGGTATCCCGGTCACGGGCTGAAGCGCGCCCAGCGCCCCGGCCGCCAGAAACGCAACGGCGAGGAACAGGGCCATCGCCCTGACGTCGACAGGCTTGCTCGGCACGGCGTCTTTGCTCGGCATGGCGTCTTTGCTCGGCACGGCGTCTTTGCTCGGCACGGCATCTTTGCTTGGCATGACAACGACGATGCCGTCCGACGGGCCCGCCGCCATTGCGTCTGGGTGCCGGGCGGGGGTGTACCCAGGTACACCTGTGGCCCTTCCGGCGGGGCCGTCCGCTCACTATTCGCTGACCGGCGGCTGAGTGGCGGGCCGGGCACCCGGCCACCGCCTCATGCCCCGGAAGCGCCAAGGCGAAAGGGCGGTCGCGGAGGCATTCCGGCCTCCGCGACCGCCCTTGATGACGCAGGCGTCCGCTGGTGCGTGACTACTTCGAGAGCTCGCGCTCCGCGGCGATCCGGGCGACCCGGCCGCGTACCGCGAACCAGCCGCCGACCAGCGCGATGGCGAGGACCGGGATCAGCATCACGGTCTGCCGGCCGACGCCGTCGTCGAACCACATCAGGACGATGACGCCGAGCAGGAAGGCGATGGTGGCGATATCGGTGACCGGCGTGCCGGGGAGCCGGAAGCGCGGCCGCTCGACCAGGCCCTCCTTCGACCGGCGCACGAACACCATGTGGCAGACCATGATCGTGCACCAGGTGCTGATGATGCCCAGCGCCGCGATGTTCAGCACGATCTCGAACGCCTCGCCCGGCATGACGTAGTTGAGGCCGACACCCAGCACACACACCGCGGAGGTGAGCATGATGCCGCCGTACGGCACCTGGTTGCGGTTCATCAGGCCGGCGAACTTGGGCGCCGAGCCCGCCATCGACATGGAGCGCAGGATGCGGCCGGTCGAGTAGAGCCCGGAGTTCAGGCTGGACATGGCCGCGGTCAGCACCACGAGGTTCATCACATCGCCGGCCGCCGGCACACCGACGTTGGACAGCACCGTCACAAAGGGGCTCTCGCCGCCGACGTACTTGTTCCACGGCAGCAGCATCGCGAGCAGGATCACCGAGCCGACGTAGAAGACGCCCACCCGCCACATGATGGAGTTGACGGCCTTCGGCACGACCTTCTCCGGCTCACCGGTCTCACCGGCGGTCACACCGACCAGCTCCACCGCGGAGTAGGCGAAGACCACGCCCTGGAGCACGATCACCACGGGCAGCAGACCGGTCGGGAAGATCCCACCGTGGTCGGTGAGCAGGTCCAGCCCTGGTGTGTGCCCGCCGACCGGGTGCTGGGTGGCCAGCAGGAAGATGCCGATGAACATGAAGACGACCAGCGCCGCGACCTTGATGATCGCGAACCAGAACTCCAGCTCACCGAAGATCTTCACCGAGATCAGGTTCACGGTCAGCACGACCGCGAGCGCGATGAGCGCCATGACCCACTGCGGGATGTCGGTGAACAGGCTCCAGTAGTGGGTATAGAGCGCGATCGCGGTGATGTCGGCGATACCGGTCGTCGACCAGTTCACCACGTACATCCAGCCGGCGACGTAGGCGCCCTTCTCGCCGAGGAACTCACGGGCGTACGAGACGAAGGAACCGGACGACGGGCGGTGCAGCACCAGCTCGCCCAGGGCCCGTACGACGAAGAAGGCGAAGAGGCCGCAGACCGCGTAGGCGATGGCCAGCGCCGGGCCGGCGGAATGCAGTCGACCACCGGCACCCAGGAAGAGGCCGGTACCGATCGCCCCACCGATGGCGATCATGTTGACATGCCGGCCCTTGAGGCCCTTGCTGTAGCCCGCGTCGCCCGCATCCTGCTGCGCGCCGCTCCCCCCGTCAGGTGACCTGTGGGCTGTCTCGGTGACGGTTTCTGTGCTCACTGCTGGTGTATCTCGCTTTCGGGCAGGCGCTGAAGCCATGGCCTAGAAGTCCCGCAGATCGCGTGGACGGCCGACGGCACACCTTCCCTGAAGAGCCCCTCTCCGTCTGTGGGCAAGATCACAGCGTGTATAGGCCATGCAAGATTTGTCCGTATTTGAAGTGAATTTCCCGGCGCATCAATTTCAAGAGGGGCATCAGTTCACCCGATTCCGGACTCCACTTCCCGCCCGGCAAGGAGGATTTCTTGACCTGTTCGGATTGATGGAGACGTGCATTTTGCTTTCGTGACAAGTCACGCCGCCTCGGCCCGTCCGATGACCGCCGGCCGTACCGGTCCACTCCGGCCCGGTCCGCGCGGAAGGTTTCATCACAGCGGGCGGAAGGTTTCACAGGAGTGGTGAGACAGCAATACTGTTCAACATGATGGAGCCCGCCACCGACCTGACGGTCGACGAACTGGCCGCCCGCGCCGGCGTCACGGTCCGTACGATCCGCTTCTACAGCACGCGCGGTCTGCTGCCACCGCCGGAGATCGGCCCCCGCCGGGTCGGCCGCTACGGTCCGGACCACCTCTCCCGGCTCGCCCTGATCGAGGAGCTCCAGCACCAGGGCCTGACGCTGTCCGCGATCGAACGCTATCTGGAGCAGCTGCCGCCCGATCTGAGCGCCCAGGATCTGGCCATCCACCGGGCGCTGGTGGCGAGTTGGATTCCGGACAAGGCCGAGGACGCCACCCGGGAGCAGCTGGAGCGGCGGGTCGGCCGGGCGCTGACCGAGGAGGATCTGGACCGGCTGGCGGCCATGAGTGTGCTCGTACGGACCGACGATCCCCGGGTCTTCCGCGTCGACCCGGGGCTGCTGCACCTGGGCACCCGGCTGCTGGACGTCCCGATCTCCCTGGAGACCATCCTCACGGCGCGCAGCGTGGTCATCGAGCACACCCGCACGGCGGCCCGGGAGCTCAGCCGGCTCTTCAAGGACGAGGTGTGGGAGCCGAACCGGGGCGGCGGGCCGGACGAGGACGAGATGGCGCGGATGAAGTCGCTCTCGGCCCATATGCAGCCGATGGTGGTGCAGGCACTGGTGACCGCCTTCCAGCGGTCGATGAAGCAGGAGCTGCGGGAGTCGTTCGGCATGGAGGGCGACCGGAACCAGGGCGGCCACACTCCCGAGGGGTGACGGGGGCGGGCCGCCGGGGCCCGCCCCCATGACCGGTCAGTCGCTGAACTTCTCGCCCTTCCCGGCCTTCTCCACCAGCAGCGCGGACGGCGCGAACCGGTCTCCGTAGGCTTCCTGGAGCTCGCGGGCGCGGGCCACGAATCCCGGCAGGCCGACCTGTTCCTCCCGCCCCGGACCGCCCTGGTAGCCGTTGATGTACTGGATCACACCGCCGGTCCAGCCCGGGAAGCCGATGCCGAGGATGGAGCCGATGTTGGCGTCCGCGACGGAGGTGAGCACGCCCTCCTCGAAGCAGCGGACGGTGTCCAGAGCCTCGGAGAAGAGCATCCGCTCCTGCATGTCGATGAACGGAATGCCGGCGTCCTTCTTGGTGAAGTGCTCGCGCAGCCCCGGCCACAGTCCGGTGCGCTTGCCGTCCTCGCCGTATTCGTAGAAGCCCCCGCCACCACTGCGGCCGGGCCGGCCGAACTCGTCGACCATCCGGTCGATGACCGCGTCGGCCGGATGCGGCTGCCAGCTGCCGCCGGACTCCACGACCGCCCGCTTGGTCTCCTCGCGGATCTTGCGCGGCAGGGTGAGGGTCAGCTCGTCCATCAGGGACAGCACCTTGGCCGGGTAGCCGGCCTGGGCGGCGGCCTGCTCGACGGAGACCGGGTCGAGGCCCTCGCCGATCATCGCCACGCCTTCGTTGATGAAGTGGCCGATGACACGGGAGGTGAAGAAGCCGCGCGAGTCATTGACGACGATCGGGGTCTTCTTGATCTGGCGGACCAGGTCGAATGCGCGGGCCAGTGCCTCGTCGCCGGTCCGCTCGCCCTTGATGATCTCCACCAGCGGCATCTTGTCGACCGGCGAGAAGAAGTGCAGCCCGATGAAGTCCTGGTCGCGCTCGACGCCCTCGGACAGCAGCGTGATGGGCAGCGTGGAGGTGTTGGAGCACAGCAGCGCGTCGGGGGCGACGATGTGCTGGATCTCCTTGAAGACCTTGTGCTTGAGGCCCACGTCCTCGAAGACCGCCTCGATGACGGCGTCGCAGCCCGCGAGGTCCGCCGGCTCGGCCGTGGGCGTGATGCGGGCCAGCAGCTCGTCGCGCTTCGCCTCGGTCGTACGGCCCCGGGAGAGCGCCTTGGCGAGCAGCCCCTCCGAATACGCCTTGCCCTTCTGCGCCGCCTCCAGGGAGACGTCCTTCAGGACGACCTGCATCCCGGCCCTGGCGCAGGAGTAGGCGATGCCCGCGCCCATCATGCCGGCGCCGAGGACCGCGACCTTCTCGACCTTGCGGGGCGCGATGTCCTTGGGCCGGTTGGCGCCCGAGTTGACGGCCTGGAGGTCGAAGAAGAAGGCCTGGATCATGTTCTTGGAGATCTGGCCGGTCACCAGCTCGACGAAGTAGCGCGCCTCGATGGTCTGCGCGGTCTCGAAGTCGACCTGCGAGCCCTCGACGGCCGCGGCGAGGATGTTGCGGGGGGCCGGGTAGGGCGCGCCGTTGAGCTGCTTCTTGAGGTTGGCGGGGAACGCCGGGAGGTTGGCCGCGAACTTCGGCTGGGCCGGGGTGCCGCCGGGGATGCGGTAGCCCTTGACGTCCCAGGGCTGCTGGGACTCGGGGTGCTCCTCGATGAAGGCGCGGGCCTTGTCGAGCAGCTCCTCGGGAGTGGCCGCGACCTCGTGGATCAGCCCGGCCTCCTGGGCGCGGGTGGCGTTGTACTGGGTGCCCTGGAGCAGCACCTTCAGCAGCGCGTCGGCGATGCCGAGCAGCCGTACCGTACGGGTCACTCCGCCGCCGGCGGGCAGCAGGCCGAGGGTGACCTCGGGCAGGCCGATCTTCGTGCCGGGGGTGTCGAGGGCGATGCGGTGGTGGCAGGCCAGCGCGATCTCGTAACCGCCGCCCAGCGCCGCGCCGTTGATCGCGGCGACGACGGGCTTGCCGAGGGTCTCGATGCGGCGCAGATCGCGCTTGATGCCGTTGCCCGCCTCGAAGGCCTGCTCGGCCTTCTCGGGGGTGACGGCGATCAGGTCGCGCAGGTCGCCGCCGGCGAAGAAGGTCTTCTTGGCGGAGGTGAAGATGATGCCGCGGATGCTGTCCTTCTCGGCCTCCAGGCGGTCGGCGACCGCGGTCAGGGATGCCTTGAAGGCGTTGTTCATGGTGTTGGCGGACTGGTCGGGGTCGTCCAGGACCAGGGTGACGATGCCGGTCTCGTCCTGTTCCCAGCGGATGGTCGACGACGCAGGGGACTCACTCACTGTGGCTTCTCCGTAAGGGGGATGGGACGGGCGGTCAGAGGCGCTCGATGACGGTGGCGATGCCCATACCGCCGCCGACGCAGAGGGTGGCCAGGCCGTAGCGCTTGTCCTGCCGCTCCAGCTCGTCGATCAGGGTGCCGAGGATCATCGCGCCGGTGGCGCCGAGGGGGTGGCCCAGCGCGATGGCGCCGCCGTTGACATTGACCTTGTCCAGGCTCAGGCCCATGTCCTTGACGAAGCGCAGCACGACGGCGGCGAAGGCTTCGTTGATCTCGACGAGGTCGATGTCGTCGATGGTCAGTCCGGCCTTGGCCAGGGCCTTGCGGCTGGCGGGCGCGGGGCCGGTGAGCATGATCGTGGGCTCGGAGCCGGAGACCGCGGCGGAGAGGATGCGGGCCCGCGGGGTCAGGCCGTAGCGCTCACCGACCTCCTGGGAGCCGATGGCGACGAGGGCCGCGCCGTCCACGATGCCGGAGGAGTTGCCGGCGTGGTGGACGTGGTCGATCTTCTCGACCCAGTGGTACTTCTGCAGGGCGACCGCGTCAAAGCCGCCCGCGTCGCCGATGGTGGCGAAGGACGGCTTGAGGCCGGCTAGGGAGTCGGCGGTGGTGCCCGGGCGCATGTGCTCGTCGTGGTCGAGGACCACGAGGCCGTTGCGGTCCCGTACCGGGACGACGGAGCGGTCGAAGCGGCCGTCCTTCCACGCCTCGGCGGCGCGCTCCTGGGAGAGCGCGGCGAACTCGTCGACATCGCGCCGGGTGTAGCCCCCGAGGGTGGCGATCAGGTCGGCGCCGATGCCCTGCGGGACGAAATTGGTGTCGAAGTTGGTCATCGGGTCGGCGAACCAGGCGCCGCCGTCCGAGGCCATCGGAACCCGCGACATGGATTCCACGCCGCCCGCCAGGACCAGGTCCTCCCAGCCCGAACGCACCTTGGCGGCGGCCATGTTGACGGCCTCCAGGCCCGAGGCACAGAAGCGGTTCTCCTGTACGCCGGCGACGGTGTCGGGCAGCCCGGCGGCGATCGCCGCGATCCGGGCGATGTCGGAGCCCTGGTCGCCGACCGGGCCGACGACGCCGAGCACGATGTCGTCGACGGCCGCCGGGTCGAGGCCGGGGAAGCGGCGGCGTACTTCGTGGATCAGGCCGACGACCAGGTCGATCGGCTTGGTGCCGTGCAGTGCGCCATTGGCCTTGCCGCGGCCGCGCGGGGTGCGGATCGCGTCATATACGTACGCTTCGGTACTCAAGTCAACAAGCCTTTCGCATGAGGGTGGAGGCAGGAGCGGCGGGTGGGACCGGGGGCGGTCCGGCTTCAGTCGAGCAGGGAGCGTCCGATGATCTCCTTCATGATCTCGGTGGTCCCTCCGTAGATCGTCTGGATACGGCCATCGGTAAAGGCCCTGGCCACGCGGTACTCCGCCATATAGCCGTAGCCGCCGTGGAGTTGCAGACAGCGGTCGGCGACCCGCTTGTGCAGCTCGGTGGCCCACCACTTGGCCATCGAGGCGTGCACCGCGTCCAGTACGCCGGCGGAGTGGTCGGCGATACAGCGGTCGAGGAAGGCGCGGGTGACGGCGCATTCGGTGGCCATCTCGGCTATCTCGAAGCGGATGTGCTGGAGCTTGGCCAGCGGCCGTCCGAACGCCTCGCGCTCCTTGACGTACTGGCTGGTGATCTCCAGCAGGTGTTCGGCGCCGGCGATACCGGCGACCGCGATGCCCATCCGCTCCTGGGCGAGGTGGGTCATCAGATGGCCGAAGGCGCCGTTCAGCTCGCCGAGCAGGTTCTCCTTGGGGACCCGGACGTCGTGGAAGAACAGCTCGGCGGTGTCCTGGGACTTCTGGCCGATCTTGTCGAGGTTGCGGCCCCGCTCGAAGCCCGCCATACCCCGCTCGACGACCAGCAGGCTCAGCCCGTGCGCCCCGCCCTCCGGCGTCGTCCTGGCCACGACGATGACCAGGTCGGCGAGGATGCCGTTGGAGATGAAGGTCTTGGAACCGTTGAGGACCCAGTGGTCGCCGGCGTCCTCGGCGTGGGTGCGGATGCCCTGGAGGTCGGAGCCGGCACCGGGCTCGGTCATGGCGATGGCGGTGATGATCTCGCCGCTGCAGAAGCCGGGCAGCCAGCGGCGCTTCTGCTCCTCGGTGCCGAGGGTGGTCAGATAGGGGCCGATGATGTCGTTGTGCAGGCCCACGGCGAGACCGGCGGCCCCGGCCCGGGTGAACTCCTCGGCCAGCACCGCGCTGTAACGGAAGTCGTGCTGCCCGCCGCCGCCGTACCCCTCCGGCACCGCCAGCCCCAGCAGCCCCTGTTTGCCGGCCGCCCGCCAGGCGTCCCGGCTGACGATGCCGTCCTTCTCCCACTGCTCGTAATACGGCGTCACTTCCTTGGCGAGGAAGGTCCGCACCATCTCGCGGAAGGCCTCGTGGTCCTCGGTGAAGATCTGGCGCTTCATCTGCGCGGTCATCTCTGCGGGCCCTCCCATGAGCCAGTTCTTGACGGTCTCGGTCAACTCTGCGGGCCGCGGCTCTACGGGACGGGCACGGAACCTTGTCCCGCCCACGGCCCGGGATCCCCTGGTCCGGTCGCGGACGCAGCTTCGGCCCCCGGCTCGGCCTCGACCCCGCGGGGCGGCTTCCGCTCGCGGAACGCGTCCGGGCCGGTCACTACGGGCCCGCACGGCGTCGAGGCCGGCCGCTTCCCTGGCGGCGGCCTCGTCGGCGACCCGGCGCGGGCCGGCCGCGTACCGGAGCGTGCGGGCGGGTGCCATCAGCCGGCGGCGTCCTTCTGGGCGGTGCGGCCCGGGCCCGCGGGGGTGGCAGGCGACGGGGCGAGGAGGCCGGGGGCCTGCCAGTCGCGGGCGATCTCCTCGGTGTCCGCACCGGGCCGCGCGGGTGGTCTGCGTACCGCGCCGGGGGTGTGCGAGAAGCGCGGCGCGGGCGCGGGCTGGGTCATCCCACCGTGCTCGACGAAGGTGCCGCGGGCGGCGAGATGCGGATGCCGCGGGGCCTCGCGCAGGGAGAGCACAGGCGCCACACAGGCGTCGGACTTCTCAAAGACGGCCGTCCACTCCTCGCGGGTACGGGTCCTGAAGCGGGCGGCGATGGCGGTACGCAGCTCGCCCCATGCGGCGAGGTCGTCGCGGCCGGGGGCCTGCTCCTCGATGCCCAGCAGGCGGACGAATTCGCCGTAGAACCGCTTCTCCAGTGCGCCGACCGCCATATAGCCGCCGTCGGCGGTCTCGTACGTCCCGTAGAACGGCGTCCCGCCGTCGAGCAGGTTGGCGCCGCGCCGGTCCTGCCAGCCGCCGGCTGCCAGCATGCCGTGGATCATCGCCGTCAGATGTGCCGTGCCGTCGACGATGGCGGCATCCACGACCTGGCCCTTTCCGCCGTCGGCGCGGGCGTGCTGGAGGGCGGCGAGGACGCCGATGACGAGGTAGAGGGAGCCGCCGGCGTAGTCACCGAGGAGGTTGGCGGGAATGGCGGGCGGGCCGTCGGGCGGGCCGATCATGCCGAGCGCGCCCGTGATGGCGATATAGCCGATGTCGTGTCCGGCGGTGTCGGCGAGCGGGCCCTGCTGCCCCCAGCCGGTCATCCGCCCATAGACCAGCCGGGGGTTGCGTGCGAGGCACTCCTCGGGGCCCACCCCCAGCCGCTCGGCCACACCGGGGCGGTACCCCTCCACCAGCACATCGGCGCGCTCGACCAGTTCGAGCACCTGCGCCACGCCGTCGGGGCTTTTGAGATCCACCAGTACGGAGCGCTTGTTGCGGTTGGTGACGTCGCAGGCCGGATCGATGCCCAGTCCCGCGCCACCGGGCCGGTCCACCCGGACGACATCGGCGCCGAGGTCGGCCAGGAGCATGGCCGCGAACGGGCCGGGACCGATGCCCGCGAGTTCGACCACCCGCACCCCGCTCAGTGGGCCGTTGCCTGGCTCTGCCATCGCGCCCCATGCCTTTCCGCACTGTGACACTTCTGATGTAACACTCGCGATGTTAAGAACGTGTTCCACTTTCCACAAGACCCCCTGCCAACTGGCGACCACGGAAAAGGCCCGCGCCGACGAGGCTGCATCGCCATCGCCGTCACGGGCCGTTGCGCCAGCCGCCGCTGCGCCTCTACACCCCGTCGAGCTCGGCGATGAGCTTCTTGGGGGCTATGACGCGATAGGACTCCTCCGCCCAGTCGCAGAGCAACTCGGCGGGCGGAGCGTCCGGCTCCTCCAGGGGGACCTGCACCCATCCGGACTTGCCCAGGCCGTAGCCCGCGGGCCTGGCGCCGGGCGAGGTCAGCGCATGGGCATGGGCCTCCGGATCCGTGAGTTTCAGCGTGACCCCGAGCGGATGGCTGCCGTCGTCGACGCCGAGGAAGACGAAGACCTTCTTGTTGACCTTGATGACGCTCTCGCCCCAGGGGAACTCCTCCACCGCCCCGGGAAGCGCGAGCGCGAACGCACGCACCCGCTCCCGCACCACCGCCGGCCCGGCCGCCTTCGCCATGCACTCCTCCATGTCCGTTCCCCCCCGCGGCACCGCCTGCGATACCGCTGAGCCGCACGCGCGTCCCGCGCGGGCCGACCCACGCATTCCACGCTAACGGCGACCACTGACAACGGCCCGCGGAGCGCCGGACGGCGGGCCGGCCGGGGGACATCTGACGCCGCGTCCGCCGCTACGCCGAGTCGGGCGAGACCTCCCCGGGGCCGGAAGCGGAGGTGGAGATGGAGGTGGAGTCGGAGGTCGCGGGCAGGGCTCCCACTCCCCCGGCCGCCGGGACCAGATGATCGTCGGGCGCCTGACGGTCCACCAGTCGTGCCAGCCGCTGGGGGACGTTGCCGCCCACCAGAAGGATGACGACGAGCGTCAGCCCGAAGGTGAGCACGGCCAGGGCCCGCCCCAGGGGCATTCCTTCGGCCAGATGGGCGCCCAGGACGGGCGCCGCTGCCCCGCCCAGGGCCCCGACGTTGTAGACGAAGCCCACCGAGGCGGCCCGGGTGGCGACCGGGAAGTGGCCGGCGAGGTACTTCGGCAGAATGCCGGAGATGCCCTGGCTGAGCGCGAGCAGCACGAAGACCAGCACGCCGAGCGCCGGCAAGCTGTCCCGCGCCGCGAAGACCGGGAAGACGAAGACGAGCGAGGCGAGCAGCGTGTACGCGTAGGCCCGCCGGGTGCCGAGCCGGTCGCCCACGAAGCCCGCCAGCCAACAGCCCGCCATGGTGCCGAAGCCCGCGTAGAACATCACGTCGGTGACCTGCTCAGGGGAGTATCCGAGGCCGGTCTTCAGGTAGGTGGGCAACAGGGCCTGGATCGGCCAGCTGTAGAGGAACGCGCAGAACACCGTCGCCATCAGGGACACGTACAACAGCCATCCGCGGCGGCCACCGAGCTGGACCGCGAAGGCGGTCAGGCACAGCGCCGCGGCGGCGGACAGCCAGGGGACGTGGCCCGCGCCGAGGGGCGTGAAGACGCAGAACAGCGCCACCGAGGCGGCCACCGCCAGGACCGTGTTGCCCCCGGAGCGAAGCCGTCCCGTGAACAACGGCCGGAAAGGGTTCGGGCGCCCCTCTGCCGAACGGGTTGCGGCGACGCCGATCTCCTTCTGCCAGTCCCCGGCCTCCGGAAGCGCCCTGCGCACCCAGAGAGCTACCAGGACGGGCAGCACGCCGATCCAGAACATCCAGCGCCAGCCCCAGTGGGGTACCACCCACTTGTAGAGCTCGGCCGCGAGGACCGTACCGCCCGCGTAACCGGAGATCAGGAATCCGGAAGCCCGGTTGCGCCATCGGGTGGGCCAGCTCTCCAGCACATACGTCACGCTTGCGCTGTACTCCCCGGCCATGCCGAGGCCGATCACCAGCCGGGCGGCGAACAGGCTGGTGTAGTCCCAGGCGAATCCGCAGGCGAAGGTGCCGAGCGAGTAGAGCAGGATGCTGCTGATCATGGCGGCCTTGCGGCCGTAGCGGTCGCCCATCGCGCCCAGGACGGCGCCGCCCAACCATCGGGTGATGAAGGCGCCGGAGATCAGCGAGGCGGCGGTGGCGGTGCTCAGCCGGAAGTCCGCCGCGATTTCGGTCAGCACCAGCGTGATCAGGACGAAGTCGAAACCGTCGAGGAGGTAGCCGATCCAAGCGGCGAACATCGCCTTCCACTGGGACGGGGCGACCTCCTGCCACCCTCGCCGCCCCCGGTCAGGGGTGTCCGTGGGGAACGTTGTCACAGCAGCCGGGCCTCCTCCAGCAGTCGGCGCACCGGACATTGGACGTCCTACGTCATCCGTGAATCTGGCCCCGCCGCGACACCCTGTCAAGGCGTCATGCCAGACTCCGTACCACCCACAGGGCGGTCAAGAGGGCCGCCAGGAGCGGACCTTGACGGGGCGACGCCGACTGCCAGGGCCCGGACTCCACGGCCGGTGGGCGGTCGAGAGGATGCGCGATGCCACGGCAGGACACCTCCGGACGGACCTATGACCTCGTCCTCTACGGCGCGACCGGTTTCACCGGCGCCCTCACTGCCGCCTACCTGTCCGCACACGTCCCCAAGGGCTGCCGCTGGGCACTGGCCGGGCGCAGCACCGCCAAACTGGAGCAGCTGCGCGACCGGTTGGCGAAGTCCGACCCGGCCTGCGCCGACCTGCCGCTGCTGCGGGCCGACAGCAGCGATCCCGGCTCACTGCGCGACCTCGCGGCCGGCACCCGGGTGCTGGTGACGACCGTCGGTCCGTATCTGATCCATGGCGAGCCGCTGGTGGCGGCCTGCGCCGCGGCCGGCACCGACTATGTCGATCTGTGCGGGGAGTCGGAATTCATCGACCGGATGTACGTGCGGCACGACGCGACGGCCCGCGCGTCCGGCGCGCGCCTCGTACACGCCAGCGGGTTCGACTCCGTCCCGTACGACCTGGGGGTCCACTACACCGTGGGGCTCCTCCCCGAAGGTGTCCCCGTACGCATCGACGGCTTCGTACGGACCAACGGAACATTCTCCGGAGGCACGCTGAACTCGGCGCTGACCGCCGCCTCACGTCCGGTCGCCATGGCGCGGGCCGCCCGCGAACGTCAGCGGGTCGAAGCGCAGCCGGCCGGACGGACGGTACGCGCGCCCTTCGGCCCGCCTGTACGGAGCAGCGAAACGCGCACCTGGGGTGTGCCGTTGCCGACCCTCGATCCGCAGATCGTCGCCCGCTCGGCCGCCGCGCTGAACCGCTACGGGCCGGACTTCCGCTATCGCCACTACGCCGGGGTGCGGCGGCTGCCGATCGCCGTCGGCGGCGCCTTGGGAGCGGGAGCGCTGTGTGCCCTCGCCCAGGTGCCGCCCGCACGGCGCTGGCTGTCGGGGCGTCTGGAGCCGGGCGACGGCCCGAGCCCCGAGCGGCGGGCGCGCAGCTGGTTCAAGGTGCGCTTCGTCGCCGCCGCCGGCGGCACCCGTCTGATCACCGAGGTCTCGGGCGGCGACCCCGGCTACGAGGAGACCGCGAAGATGCTCGCCGAGTCGGCGCTCAGCCTGGCCTTCGACGACCTGCCGGAGACCGCGGGCCAAGTGACGGCGGCGGTGGCCATGGGAGACGCTTTGACGGCTCGGCTCCAGGAAGCGGGCATCAAGTTCGGCGTCGTCCAGGAGTAACCCGAGCCGTGACCCGGGCCCGCCGTTACGCGTCGGCGAGGGCCCTCCGGCACAGTGCGTCGGCGGCCCGGGTCGTCTCCGGAAGGCGGTAATCGGCCGCCAGGTGGAGGGTGTGCGCACAGGCCCGGTCGAGGTCGGTGCGGTGCCCCACGGAGACAAAGACCGGCTTGACGCCGTTTTGGGTACGCAGCGCACGTCCCACCTCCTCGGTTCCGTCCAGCAGCGGCGAGGTGGCGCCGCGCTCCGGGCCAGGAGGGGCGTACCGGAAGGTGAAGGGGTTCTTGGCGACGCCGATGGTGGGCAGTCCGGTCAGTACGCCCAGGTGGCTGGCGAGCCCGAAGCGGCGCGGGTGCGCCAGCCCGTAGCCGTCGCAGACCACCAGGTCGGGAGTGCGGGCGAGGCGGCCGAGTGCCTCGAGCACGGTGGGGATCTCACGGAAGGCGAGCAGGCCGGGGACGTACGGGAAGGAGACCTGCCCGACGGCGGTGGCCCGGTCGACGACGGCGCGGGTGCGGGCGTCCAGGGCGACGGCGGCGGCCGCGACTACGTCCCGTTCATCGTCGTAGGCGACATCCACCCCCACCACAGTGCCCTCGAACCCCGGTTCCGGTCCCGCTTCATCGAGGCGTACATGGGGCCGCAACCGGTCCTGGACCGCACGCGCCTGGGCTTCGTCGGCCGGCCAGTGCCGCAGTTCGTCGTCGCAGGAGATCATTCCGGGAGTGTCCATGATGACCGCAACGCTACCGAACCGGTGATCGGGCCCAGGGCCGGGCGGATCGGCTCACGGCTCAGAGCTGGGGCTTTCAGGACTCAGAGCTCAGGCCGCGGAGTTCCGGCCCTGGATTTCAGAGATCGGTGTCAGTGGTGCTCGGTACCGTGATGAGCATGCACCCGCCCGTGTCCGACGCGCTTCACGAGCTCGACGCCACCGACCTCGCCGGCCGGCTGCGCCGCCGCGAGCTCTCCGCCCGCGAGGTCGTCCAGGCCCATCTGGACCGCATCGAACGGGTCAATCCGGCCGTCAATGCGATCGTCACCCTCGACCCGGAGGGCGCCCTCGCCGCAGCCGCACGCGCCGATGAGCAACTCGTCCGGGACGCCGCCGTCCCGCCCCTGCACGGGCTGCCGATCGCCTTCAAGGACACCCGTCTCACCCGCGGTATGCGCACCACACACGGCTCACCGCTCTTCGCCGATCATGTCCCGGACGAGGACGATCTGCTGGTCGACCGGCTCCAGCAGGCGGGCGCCATCCGTCTCGGCAAGACCAACGTCCCCGAATTCGCCGCCGGTTCGCACACCTTCAACGCCGTCTTCGGCACCACCCGCAATCCGTACGACCTCACACGCTCGGCGGGCGGCAGCAGTGGGGGCGCCGCCGCGGCCCTGGCAGCCGGGCTTCAGCCCCTCGCCGACGGCAGTGACATGGGCGGCTCACTCCGCAACCCCGCCTCCTTCTGCAATGTGGTCGGTCTGCGGCCGACGCCGGGCCGCGTCCCTTCGCCTCCGGGCAGCGACCTCTGGGACACCCTGTCGGTCCCGGGCCCCATGGGGCGGACGGTCGCCGACACCGCGCTGCTGCTGTCAGCGATGGCCGGCCCGGATCCACGCTGCCCCCTCAGCCTGGAGGCCCCGGGGGCAGCGTTCCGTGTGCCGCTCGACCGCGACCTGCGCGGGCTGCGTCTCGCCTGGGCCCCCGACCTGGGCGGATACGCACCGGCCGACCCGGAGGTACTCGCCGTTCTGGAGCCCCAGTTGAGGGTCCTGGAGGAGCTGGGCTGCCGCGTCGACACCGCCTGCCCGGACCTCTCCGGCGCCGATGAGACCTTCCGTACGCTGCGGGCGCACAGCTTCGACCTCGCCCTCGGTGGACTGCTCGACTCCGCCCCGCAGGCCCTCAAACCCAGCATCGTCTGGAACATCGAACAGGGCCGCCGGCTGACCGTGGCCGACCTCCACACGGCCACCACGACCCACAGCCGCCTCTACCTCGGCACGCTGGAATTCTTCTCCCGGTACGACCTGCTCCTCGCCCCGGTCAGTCAAGTCACGCCGTTCGACGCGGAGCTGGAGTATCCGCGCGAGGTAGCGGGCCGTCCCACGCACAGCTACCTGGACTGGATGCGGTCCGCCTACCTCATCTCGGTCCTGGGCGTACCCGCCCTTTCGGTTCCCGCGGGCTTCACCCCGGCCGGTCTGCCCGTGGGGCTCCAGTTCATCGGTCCACCGCGCGCCGATCTCGCCGTCCTCCAGGCCGGTCATGCCTACGAGAGCGCGACGCAGCACGGGCGCCGCCGCCCGGACCTGCCGACGACCTGACCCTGACGCCTTCCCCATACCCGCCCTGGCCTGCACCTTCCCTGCACGGAGAGAGCGCGGAGCCGTGCCCGACACCTCCTCTATATTGCAGTCATGTTCGTATTGGAACTGACCTATACCGCGCCCCTCGAACGCGTCGACGCCGTCCTCGATCAGCATGTGGAGTGGCTTCGGAAGGAGTACGCCGCCGGGCGCTTCCTCGCCGCCGGCCGCAAGGTCCCACGGGACGGGGGCGTGATTCTCGCCGCCGGGATGGACCGTGCCACCGTCGAGCGGATCGTTTCCGAGGACCCGTTCACTCTCGCCGAGGTGTGTGAGTACCGGATCACGGAGTTCGTGGCGACGACGACCGCGCCGGCACTGGAGCACTACCGGGAGCAGCTGCCCTCCTGAAGCACGTCCCCGGAGGCTCGGACCGCCGGTGATCCGCCGGTCCGAGCACCGCGCTCAGCCCTGGTCGCGCCCTACCGCTCCCGACAGCCCGTAACTAAGAAGTCGTGGTCGGAGGCACCGCCGAATCACCGAGCGAGCGGGGGCTTGCGGTGGTGGACGCAGCCGGCTCGGGCCAACGCCCCCCATTACGCCAGTAGCCCTGGATCTCCTCCAACTGACGCCCCTTGGTCTCGGGTGCGGTGACGGAGGCGAAGACCAGGGCGGCAAGGGCAAGGACGCCGAGGCCCGCGAAGGTCCGGGCCGCGCCCGCCCAGGCCATCAGCGAGGGGAAGAACTGGGCGATCAGAAGATTGGCGACCAGGTCCGCGGTGAGCATCACCGAGGCTCCGGTCGAGCGCAGCTGGGCGGGGAATGCCTCGCTCGCATAGACCCAGATCAGCGAGCCGAAGCCAAAGTTGAAGGCCGCGGTGAACAGCAGGATGGCGGCGAACCCCACCCAGGTCGTCGCCCCCTGGAGCTCGCCGGTGCCGAAGACCACCGTCAGGACGGCGAGCATGACGGCCATCGTGCCGATGCCGGAGAGCAGCACCACCCGGCGGCCGAGCCGGTCGATGATGAGGATGGCGAGCACCGTCGCGGCCAGCGAGGCGAGTTGGA
Organism: Streptomyces sp. NPDC029466; assembly: GCF_055574515.1. NCBI lineage: Bacteria > Bacillati > Actinomycetota > Actinomycetes > Kitasatosporales > Streptomycetaceae > Streptomyces > Streptomyces sp. NPDC029466. Next base: position 33,007 of record NZ_JBVHZH010000025.1, on the reverse strand, counting down.
CGAATGACGGCAGCAGAAAGTTCTGGCCGTTGCCGGTGAACCCCATCTCCTCGAAGATCTGCGGGCTGTAGTACGTCACGGCGTTGATGCCGGTGATCTGGCAGAAGAAGCCGAGGCCGACGACGAAGACCGCGGCGCGGGCGTAGGGCTTGCGCAGCAGCGAGCGCGCCGACCCACCGCTCTCCTCGGCGAGCGCGGCTTCCACGGCCGCGACCTCCGCATACGGATCGGCATCGGGGTCGGTCATGGCCATGACCTCGACGGCTCGTTCCGTCCGCCCCTTGAGGACGTACCAGCGCGGGGTGTCCGGCAGCCGGAGCAGAGGAATCAGGACAAGCGCGGCGGGGAGGGCGGAGAGGCCGAGCATCCAGCGCCAGTGGCCGCCACCGGACAGGCCCCAGTTGATGAAGTACGTGAGCACGATGCCCGCGACCGTGGCCACTTGGTAGGCGGCGACGGAGGCTCCGCGGATGCGTGCCGGGGTCGATTCGGCGACATAGAGCGGGGCGGCGACGATCGAGATTCCGATGGCGACACCGAGCAGGAAGCGGACGATGTCCAGCACGACCACATTGGGCGCGACCGCGGAGAGGGCGACGAAGACGGCGTAGGAGCCGGCCACGATCAGCATCGCGGCCTTGCGGCCCAGGGCGTCGGCGAGCTTGCCGCCGATCAGCGCGCCGACGATGGAGCCGAACACCAAAATGCTGTTGACCAGGCCCTTTTCGGTCTCGGTGAGATGAAAGTCCTTACTCAGGAACACCAGGGCGCCGGAGATGCTGCCGGTGTCGTAGCCATAGATGACGCCGACGACCGCGCCGGTGAGCGCGAACAGTCTGCCGGTGCGGTGGGTGGTCTTGGAGGACGGCGGCGGGGGCGTCGCCGAGAGCGTGGCAATGGACATGGGAAGTCCTCTGTGCGGCGGAGCGGGCCTTGCTGCATGCCGAATCGCGCATGACTGATCATGCGAGTATTCGGCGCCTTTCACGCAGCTGTCAACACTTCCTTGCACCCCTCCCTGTCATCCGCCCACCCCACACCGACCCCGCCGCCGCCTCTCCCGAGCAGCCCATCCATGCCCTCACTCCCGCGCTCCCCTCTGGTGCATGCACTCGTACGAGGGATGGATCGCGGTCGGATTTCTGCGTACAGTCGATTGCAACGAAGCCAAAGATTGCAGTTTCACGCAGACATTCTTCAGTCCATTGCCACATCACGGGAGGGTGGGCCATGAGCGAGACCTCGTACATGGAGCAGGAGCTGAGCAGCCAGCCGGAGACCTGGCGGCAGGCCGCGCGGATCGGAGCAGCGGCGGGCCCCCTGCCGAAAGCCGGCCGGCGGGTGGCCGTCGTCGGCTGCGGTACCTCGTGGTTCATGGCCCAGTCGTATGCGGCGCTCCGCGAGGCGGCCGGGCAGGGCGTTACGGATCCGTTCGCCGCCTCCGAGGCTTTCCTCGGCAGCGACCGCGGCTATGACGCGGTGGTGGCGATCACCCGCTCCGGCACCACGACCGAGGTGCTGCGGGTGCTCGACGCCGTCAAGGGGCGCATCCCGACGGTGACGATCATCGGTGATCCTGAGACGCCGGCGGTGGCGCTCTCCGACGCGACGGTCGCGCTGCCGTTCGCCGACGAGAAGTCGGTGGTGCAGACGCGTTTCGCGACGACGGCGCTGGCACTGCTGCGCGCGCACCTCGGCGAGGACATCTCCCGTGCGGTGACCGATGCGGAAGAGGCGCTGGCCGCGCCGGTGGACAAGGAGTGGGTGGACGCCGAGCAGTTCTCCTTCCTCGGCTCCGGTTGGACGTTCGGTCTGGCCAATGAGGCGGCGCTCAAGATGCGGGAGGCATCGCAGAGTTGGACGGAGTCGTACCCCGCGATGGAGTACCGCCACGGTCCGATCGCGATAGCCGCACCCGGCCGGGTGACCTGGCTGTTCGGGCAGGCACCGGAGGGGCTGGAGGCCGATGTGGCGCGGACGGGTGCGTGCTTCGTGCACCATGCGCGCGATCCGCTGGCGGATCTGGTGCTGGTCCAGCGGGTGGCGCTGGAGCGAGCCCGCGCCCGCGGCCTGGACCCCGACAACCCGCGCAGCCTGACCCGTTCGGTGATGCTCGAGACGCCGGCCGCCTCGTAACCGCCCACCTCACCCTCTCCACCAGCCCTGCCCGCAAGGGAGAAGGGAGCCGGCATCCCATGCCACTCGTCCCGACCTCATCGATCGTCGACGCCGCGCGTAAGGCGCAGGTCGGTGCCGCGGCCTTCAATGTCATCCATCTGGAGACCGCCGAGGCGCTCGTCACCGCCGCCGAGCGCACCGGTACCCCACTGATCCTTCAGATCAGCGAGAACTGCATCCGCTACCACGGCAGCCTGCTGCCCATCACCCGCGCCACGCTCGCCCTCGCCGAGGGCTCCACCGCCCGGATCGCGGTCCACCTCGACCACATCACCGATGCGGACCTCGTCCGTCAGGGCATCACCGCCGGGGTGGGGTCCGTCATGGTGGACGCCTCCGCTCTTCCGTACGAGGAGAACGTCGCCACCACCGCCGACCTCGCCGCCTGGTGCCATGAACGCGACGCCTACGTCGAGGCCGAACTCGGCGAGGTCGGCGGCAAGGACGGGGTCCATGCGCCCGGGGTGCGCACGGACCCGGACGAGGCCTTGGCCTTTGTGCGCGCGACGGGCGTGGATGCCCTCGCCGTGGCCGTCGGCTCCTCCCATGCGATGCACGAGCGCACGGCCGTACTGGACAAGGACCTCATCACGGCGCTGCACACCACTCTGCCGGTGCCGCTGGTCCTGCACGGCTCTTCGGGTGTGCCGGACGATGAGCTGCGCCGCGCCATCGCCGCCGGAATGACGAAGATCAATATCTCCACGCATCTCGTCTCGGTGTTCACCCAGTCGATACGGCGGACGCTGGGCGCCGATTCCTCGCTCGTCGACTCCCGCAAGTACGTCAAGCCGGCCCGGGAGGCGGTGGCAGAGGAAGCTGCGAGGCTGCTGGATGTGCTGGGCACTCCGGCGACGGTCCCGGGCCGGTACGCGACCCAGGCATCTGCTCGGGGTTGAACGGGTGGACTCGATGATCGCCCTGGTCGCATCGCGCGGCAAGCCCATAACGGGACCATGGCGACAGAACCCCCGCGGCGGACCCCGGCATGGTGTCCCGCCCGGCCCGCTGCCGCGGCATCTGCGGTGTCCGGCGGGGCCTCTGCGGTGTTCGACGGGAGCTCCACCGCGCGTCACCAGGGTGTGCCGAAACGAATTAGGCTCGCGCCATGAAGCGCCATGAACGGATGAACGCACTGCTTGAGCTGCTCGGAGACCGAGGCCGGGTGGACGTCGAGGAGGCGGCGACCGCGCTGGAGGTTTCGGCCGCCACGATGCGGCGCGACATGGACGCACTCGCCGAACAGCAACTGCTGACCCGCACCCGGGGCGGGGCGGTGCTCAGTTCGGTGGCGTACGACCTGCCGATCCGCTACAAGCACGCTCACCGGTCGGAGGAGAAGGAGGCGGTGGCGAAAGCCGCGGCGAAGCTGGTCGAGCGGGGTGACGTGGTCGGGCTGAGCGGCGGCACCACGACCACGGCGATCGCCCGGGTACTCGCCACCCGTCCGGACTTTGCGGAGGCCGGACCGCAACCGCACCTGACGATTGTCACCAACTCCCTCAACATCGCCAATGAGCTGGCCGTCCGACCGCAGATCAAGATCGTGCTCACCGGTGGGGTCGCGCACTCGCGGTCGTTCGAACTGGTCGGTCCGTTCAGTGAGTTGCTGCTTCAGCAGATCTCCATCGATATCGCGTTCATCGGGGCCAATGGCATGGACCCGATGATGGGGGCGACGGTGCACGACGAGGCGGAGGCCCGGGTCAACCGCCTCATGGCCGAGCGTGCCCGGCGCGCCGTGGTCGTCGCGGACTCATCGAAAATCGGCGAGCGCTGCTTCGCCCGGGTCGGCGACGCGGATGTCTTTGACACGTTCATCACGGACAACGGAGCGAAGGAGGTAACCCGTCGCGAATTCGCGGACCGGGGCCTGAAGGTGGTGACGGCCCGCCCGTCGGCCGGTGAGTGACACATCGGCCGGCCCCGGGGCGTCTTCCCCGGTTCGCTGCACGATGGGAGTCCCCAGCCCGCCGCGTGGCCGGGCTTCCCCGGGCTCGCCGCACCACGAAGCCCCTGGGTGCGTCGTGAGGACGGACTTCTCCGTCCGCCGCGTGGCCGGGCTTCGCCGGGTGCGCCGCTCGACGAAGCCATCCCGGGTGTGCCATGCGACGGGACTTCCTCCGTCTGCCGTGACCGGGCTTGTCCGGGTGCGCTGCGTAACCCGGGGGCATAGCCAGGGTTCCTGCGTTGCTCGTTACCAGATGTTGTCTCCCCGGAGGACGGCGTCGGCGCCGCCGTCGAGGAAGATGACCTGGCCGGTGACGTGGGTGTTCTCGGGGGAGGTCAGCCAGGCGAGCAGTGGGGCGACCTGTTCGGGGCGGGCGTGGCCGTGCAGGGGCATGGGGATGCCGGCGTCGATGGCCGCACGTGTTTCGGCGTCGGCGAGCATGGGCTCGGTCATGGGGGTCACGGTCGTGCCGGGGGCGACGGCGTTGAGGGGGATGCCGGCGGCGGCCCAGTCGTCGGAGATGGCCGTACGGCGGAGCCAGCGGGCGATCGCCTGCTTGGAAGCGCCGTAGATCGCATATCCCTCGCCCCGGTCGACGACGGCCTGGGCGGCGGCCACGGCTGCCTCCTCGTCGCCCGCGAGCGCCGCGTCGACGATGGTCTGGTCGGCCGGGTGGATCGAGGCGACGGACGAGAGGAGTACGGCGCGCGGGTCGGTACCGGCGGCGAGCAGCGGGCGCAGCCCTTCGAGGGTGGCGACGACGCCGAAGTAGTTGACCTGGATGGTGCGCGGGACGAAGTGGGCGAGGCCGGCGCAGGCGATCACGGCGTCGAGTCGGCCGTCGGTCAACTCGTGGGCGCGGTGCACCAGTTGGCTACGGCCGTCGGGGGTGGCGAGGTCCGCTGAGATGTCGGCGTCCTTGAGGTCGGCGCCGATCACGGTGTGGCCCTGTTCGCGGAGGTGGGCCACGGTGGCCTTGCCTATGCCGGAGGCGGATCCGGTGACGAGGTAGGTACGGGTACGGGGCATGGGCACCGGCGTGGGCATGGTCGGCTCCTTCGCTGACACGTTCTGGTTTGGCTCGGGTTTTGGCTCTGGGTGTGGCTCGGGTTTTGGCTCTGGATTCGGTTCGGGATCGGGATCCGGGTGCGGGATCCGGGTGCGGGATCGGTTCCGGTTCTGACCCGAGACGCAGGTCGAGCCGGGTCGAACCACCGTTGCGGGTCGGGTGGTTGGGCGTACTCGGCGGCCGTCATGGTTGGTGCGGAATGCCTCGTCGATGCAGAACGCATGGTGGGCGCGAACGCGTGTTCGGTGCGGACGCATGACCGGTGCGGACGCGATCGGTGCGGACGCATGGCCGGTTTGGACACGTTGCTGGCGTGGACGCGTGGTCGGTGTGTGGACGTATGGCCAGGGCGGACGCATGGCCGGTGCCGAGTGCAGGGGCATTCGTTGGGCGGATCGATGTGCCGGGCCGCGCGGCGGGCCGGTTCATGGGCTCCTGCCGGGCCGCGCGGCGGGCCGTTCTCGTCGGGCGTTCTCTTCAGGCCGTTCTCGTCGGGGCGTTGACGTTCGCCCGTCCATCGGGGGCGGTGAGTGCTGTGGGTACGCGGCGTTCGGGGGCGGCGTGGGCGGGGCGAAGCGGGGTCGGGGTCGGGGTGGGATCGGACATCGGTCGAGCACCGGACAGGGGTCGGTGGGCCGGTGGGCCGGGCGGTGACAACATACCGGGTTTTTGGCATGACGTGCCAGGAAGCTGGTCTGTGACAGAAAATGGTCCCTGATAGACATGACGGCCAGACGATCAGGAGAGGTGGATGACGGCAGCGCGAGGCAGACCATCGTTGACCGAGCGGCGACGGCAGGAGACCCGGCTGGAGATTGCCGAGACCGCGGCGGCGCTGTTTTCGGACCAGGGGTACGAGGCGACGACGGTCGAGGACATCGCATCGGCAGCCGGTATCTCGCTGCGCACCTTCTACCGCTACTGCGCGGCGAAGGAGGACGCACTGACCCCCGTCATGACGTCCAGCGTCGGTGTGCTCGTCGAGGAGCTGGCGAGGCGCCCCGTCGATGAACCACTGAGCAGCGCCGTGCAGGCGTCGTTCACCTCGTCGGCCGCGACCCGACAGCTCGCGGACCGCGAGCAGGCCCGCCGACTGGTGCGGGTCATGGGCACCGTCCCGGCCATTCGGATGCGGTGGCTCGCGGCGGGGCGGGAGATGCAGGACCAGCTGGTGCCGGTACTCGCGGCGCGCAAGGGCGCACCGGAGGACAGCATGGAGGTACGACTCCTGGCCTGCGCCTTGCTCGATGGCATCAGCGTCGCCATGGAGCACTGGGCCTGGCAGGACGAACCGGAGGACGTGGCGGAGCTGACCCGCCGCGCGCTGCACTATCTGCGCATCGACGAGTTGTAGCCCGGCAGCCCGCCCCCGTTCCGAAAGCGTTGCTGCTATGTAGCGCTTGTGTCCCTGTGTGGCCCCCGGGGCTGATTTCCATTGGGCGGGTATGGACAATGGGGAATGAACGTGCGAACACGGTAGGAGTTCGCGAGGGGTTCCAGGCTTTCAGCGGGGGAGATCACGTGCGGAAGATCATCGCCATAGCAGTGGCAACCGTGGTGTGCAGCGCCTCGCTGACCCTGGCCACCACCTCGGAAGCGTCCGCCGCGAGCCGGGCGCCGCAGTGCGTCAAGGTGCGGAAGTACTTCAACAAGGGCCACCAGCGCTATGTCCGCCTGTCGAATCTGTGCACCAAGCGGACCTCGTGCTTCACCATCGTCGTCCCGCATCACCGTGATCCCCACGGCCGGCTCCCCAAGGGCACGACCAAGGACATCCACTACGGCACGACCGGGACGCCGCGAGCCCTGTTCGTGAAGAACACCCCCTGCTGAGCGGCCACGACCGAGCGGCCGGGGTGCATCCGAAGGACCGGGTACAGCCGAGGGGCCGGGCGCAACAGAGGGGCCGCGCGCGGCGGCAGCCGGGACCGGGCAGGCAGCCAGGACCGCGGAGGCCGCCGGGCCCATGCTCGCCGCCAGGAGCGCATCCGGCCCCGTGACTTCGCCCGCCAGTAGAGCGCGTCAGGCGCGTACGGCGATGCCGTCCAGCACCATCGAGAGGTATTGGCGGGCGATCTCCTCGGGGCTGTGCTGCCCGCCCGGCCGGTACCAGCTCGCCGCCACCCAGACGGTGTCGCGGACGAAGCGGTAGGTGAGCCGGATGTCGAGGTCCGCGCGGAACGTCCCGGCGGCCACGCCGCGCTCCAGGGTGCCCAGCCAGGCCTTCTTGAATTTCTGCTGGGAGTCGGCGAGGTAGCCGAAGCGGGGCTGGGCGGCGAGGTGCTTGGACTCCTTCTGGTAGATGGCGACGGCCGCGCGATGCCGGTCGATCTCCCGGAAGGACTCGGTGACCAGGGCTTCGATGGTCTCCCTGGGGCCGAGCCCGGCGGCGAGTACGGCGTCGTAGCCGTCCCACAGTTCGGTCAGGAAGCTGGACAGGATCTCGTCCAGCATCGATTCCTTCGAGTCGAAGTGGTAGTAGAGGCTGCCCGCGAGCATGCCGGCTTCGTCCGCGATCCGGCGGACGGTGGTGGCGTTGTAGCCGTGTGCGGCGAAGACCTCCGCCGCGATGGTGAGCAGTTCGCGGCGACGCTCGGGCGAGGCGCTCGCGGTCGTCGACTTCTTCTTGGCGGCTGGCACCCGGCCATTGTCACCCTCCGCACCACCCCGCTTGTCGCCCACTCGTCGATCGCATTTCTCCCGCCCGCCGCTCGGGGCTCCCCCCGGCTGCTCGGGGCTCCCGCCGGCCGCTCGGGGCTCCCGGCGTACGCGCCTACCGGTCATCCACCGCTCGTCCACCGCTCGTCTACCGCTCATCGGATGCCCGCGCCTCCTGGCGGGTACCCGCCGCCCGCGGGCGCCGCCCGCCCCAGCTCCCACCCCCTCACCCCGACCTCGACCCCGGCCCAGCCCCGGCCCCGGCCACATGTATTTCACTAGTAAAACACCTGTTAACATCTCTCCCATGAGGAAGCACGCCAAGCCGTCCGGTAAGAGTGCGCACCACACCCCGGGGAGCCTGGTGCGTGCCCGTCCGCTGCCGGTCAGGAGCACGGTGCGGCTGCGCCGGCCCGTCGACATCTGGCACAAGCCGGCGCTCAGCGCGGTGGTGGCGCTGGCGATCCCCGACCTCACGCTGTACGCGCTGGGGCGGCTGGACCTGATCCTGTACACCTCGGCGGGGGCGATGTGCGCCCTGTACGCGCACGGTCTGCCGTATGCGGCGCGCGCCCGCACGCTGCCGTGGGTGGTGCTCGGCATGGTCGCCAGCCTCGGCGTCGCGCTGACCGCCGCATCGCTGATCACCTCGACCGCGCTGCTGGTCGTCTGCGCCTCGCTGGTCTGCGCGGTCCACAAGATGGTCTGTGACGCGACGCGGATCGGCCCGCCCGGCAACGTCATCCTGAGCTTTGTCACCGCCTCGGCGTTCTTCGTGCCGCAGCAGCTCGGGCAGGTACCCCTGCACCTGGCGGCGGCGCTCGCCACCGGGGTACTCGCCTGGCTGGTCTGTATGGCTCCGGCGCTGATACGGCCGCAGGGGCCCGAGCGGATCGTGGTCGCCCGCGCGCTGGAGGCCGCCGCGGGGCTGCTGCGTACGGAGGCGGGCACCGGCGGCGGGGAACCGGCCGGGGTGGCGCACGCCCGTCATGCCGCCGCTGCCGCGGTGAACGCCGCCTGGCACACGCTGTTCCTGGTCCCGGCACGCACCCCGGACACGGCCGCGGCGCGGGCCGGGCTCGAACGGCTGCTGGTGCGCGCCGAGTCGGCGTTGGGGGGTACGGGGCACGCCGGCGAGGTGGCCGCCGAGGCCGCGCCGTACGCAGCGGGGTGCGCGGGGGCCGAGGCCGACCGGCTCGGTGGCTGGGCGGATGAACTGCGCGGCGGGGGGCCGTTGCCCGAGGTGGCGCTCTCCGCGGCACAGGCCGAGGAGTTGGCGGGTGTCGCCGCGGAGGTGTGGGGGCCGCGGCGGCCCGGGCCCGGTCATCCGCGCGGGGTGCGGGCGGTGCTCGCCCGGTTGGCGCCCGGTTCACCGCTGCTGCCCATCGGCGCGCGGGTCGCCGTGGGGTGTGTACTGGCGGGCTGGGCGTCGATGGCCCTCGGGGTCGGGCATCCGTATTGGGCCGTGGTCACGGCGGCCTCCATCTACCAGGCCAACACCACGCTCTCCTGGCAGCGCGCACTTCAGCGCACCCTCGGCAATCTGCTCGGGCTGCTCCTCTACACCGCGCTGCTGCCGCTGCTGCACCTCGGACCGCTCGCGATGATCGCGCTCGCGCTGACCTGTCAGCTCGGCGCGGAGGCCACGATCACCCGCAACTACTGGCTCGGTTCGGTGTGCGTGACCCCGATGGCGCTGCTGCTGACCGAATTCGGCAGTCAGGTGCCGGCGACGACGCTGATCGCCGACCGCTGGCTCGACACCGTGGTGGGCGCGGCGGTGGGTCTGGCCTGCTGCGTCCTGGTCACCAATCGGCGGGCCGCGGGCCGTATCGAGGTCGCGCTGGGGCGGGTCGCGGCCGCGGAGGCCGTCGCGTCCCGGCTGCTCGCGGAGGGGCCCGCGACCGGCGTGGACACGGCCCGGGAAATCAGCTGGGCCCGCGACCGGCTGGCGGGATGTCTGATCGAGCTCCGGGAGGCGGCGGAGGTCGCGGCCGGTGAGTGGTGGCAGCGGGCCGTACCGGAGGAGCGGATCGCCCTCGCCGAACAGCGAGGTCACCGGGCGCTGGCCGGTCTCGTCCGGCGGCTCACGGCACCGGCACTTGCCGCCTGACCCGTGCGGCCGACCGGCACCGTACGGCAGGCACAATTGGGTGTTTACTGCACAGCCGAGAGGAGAGTACGGGTGACCGAGGACATCGTCGCGGGGGTGCTGCGCCAGTGGCAGCAGGTGCACCCGGGGCTGGACACCGGCCCGATGGCGGTGATCGGGCGGCTCAACCGCTGCTCCGCGCTGCTTCAGCAGGCGGCCGACGCGCCGCTGCGGAGGGCCGGGCTCACCCGGCCCGAGTTCGACATCCTCGGCACGTTGCGCCGGATGGACCGCGAGCTGACCCCCGGCCGGGTGGCCCGCGAGACCTTCGCCTCGGGTGCCGCGGTCACCAAACGGGTCCGGCAGTTGGAGGAGCGGGGGCTGATCGTCCGGCGCCCCGACGACCGGGACCGCCGCGTCAGCCATCTCTCGCTCTCCGAGGAGGGACGCGACACCATCGACCGGCTGCTGCCCGAACAGCTGCGGTACGAGGCAGCACTGCTCGACGGCATCGGCAACGAGCGGCAGGAGGAACTCTCCACGGCGCTGGGCGAGTTGCTGGTGGTGCTGGAGGGACGGCTCGGCAGCCTGCTGGACTGACGCCGACGGGTGGCAGCGGCGGCGGGCCGGGGCTGCCACCCGGGTGGGAGGGCAGCCCCGGCCGAAAACGGGCCGGAGTGCGCACGGCCGGAAGGGCGAACGCCGGAGCGACCAGTCTGCCAAGGGCAGCACGCCCTGGCAGAGCGCGCCTGTCACCCCACCCTCACCCTTCCAGTCGGGCGATCCTCCCCTTTTCGCCCGCGGCCCAGCAGCCCAGATCCGGGGCGCAGTCGACGGTGTCGTACGAGCCGGTGTCGAAGGTGTGCCAGGTGTGGCCGCCGTCGAGGGTCAGATCGCTGCCGGTCGGGCCGACCGCCAGGGCGAGGTGGCGGGAGTGCGGCAGCCAGGCGGCGCCGGAGCGGTACGCCTTCGGGGGTGCGGCGGCCGGTGTCCAGGTGGCGCCGGCGTCGTCGCTGACCGCGGCGGCGTGCGGTGAGGGCTGGTCGGGGCGGTAGTCGCCGCCGACCGCGAGGGCGTGGCCGCGGTCGCGGACGGCGAGGGCGAAGATGCCGCGCGCCGGGTCGCCCGCGGGCAGCGGGGTGTCGGTGACCGTCCAGGTACGGCCGCGGTCGGCGGTGTGCAGGACGCGGGCGGTGGCCGCGCCACCGGTCGCGATCCAGGCGTCACGGCTGCCGGAGGAGACCAGGCACTGGCCACTGGCGGCGAACGCGGCCTCGCCCTGCTGGGCCGGCGGCATGCCCTTCGACGGCAGTACCCGCCAACTGCGGCCGCCGTCCCCGGTGGACAGGATGCGGTACCTGCCGTCCACGGGGTCGCTGAGCGCGATGCCGTGCCGCCGGTCGAAGAAGGTCAGGCAGTCGTAGAAGGCGCGGGGGTCGGGGTTGCGGAAGCTTTCGGTCCAGGTGGCGCCGGCGTCATCGGTACGGAAGACACGCGAGGCCGCACCCTCGCCGATCGCGAGGACGACCGCGCGGCGCGCATCGAACGCCTCGATGTCGCGGAACTCCAGTCCCCCGGCACCGGGTGGGGAGATATTGCGCCAGTGTTTGCCGCCGTCCCGGGTGCGCAGCACGGTACCGCCCGTGCCGGCGGCCCAGGCGGTCGTACGGCTGACGGCGGCCAGGCCGCGGAAGCGGGCGGTGCTGCCGCTGTCCTTGAGCCGCCAGCCGGCGTGCCGGCCGGTGAGCGAGGCCGCCGTCAGCGGATCACGGGCCGGGGTGTGTGTCGCCGCGTAGGGGGCCGGGGAAGAGGTCGCGTCCATGGGGGCGTTCGCCGGTCGGGCCATGGCCATGGGGCCGGCCGCGAGGGTGGCGAGGGCCGCCGCACCGGCGGTGAGGGCCGCGCGGAGGCCGGCACCGCGTGGGCGCACCTCCCGCCCCTTTCTCTGGTCTGAGCCCAGACACAACAAACGTCCCGTGCGCCGCATTTCGCCCCACCCCGCTCTGGTTTTGGGCTGGAAGCTAGCCCAGCCCGACCGCCCCGTCCAGACCGCCGCCCGGCACCACCGGCGAGCTCCCCCGTCACTGCCCGCACCCGCAGGTGAGCCCTCGGTTGCCGTGGGGTCCTTGCCGAGGCACGCCCGTACGCCTGACGGCCCGTCACGTTGCGCCCCGGGAGGCCGGTCGCGGGCGTCGAGCCACCAACAAAGAGGGCAAATGCGTACATTCAAAGGCCCGTGACGCAGGTCACGTAGGAATCCAATGCACCTGGCGAGACGGCCCGTGCGTCTTAGTGGTCGAAGACTCAATTGAACCGCACCGAACACAAGGGAGCCGGCGATGTCCAGCGTCATCGACCAAGCCGTTCAGGCCCGTCTCATCGCGACTGCTCCCCGGTCGCAGGTGATCCCGGCGAGCCTGCGTTACGACCGCGCCGACCCCTTCGCGGTGCGGCTGGTCTTTCCGCCGGCCGCTTCGCTGGACGGGGCGGAGGTGACCTGGACGTTCGGGCGCGAACTGCTGGAGGAGGGCCTGTGCGGACCCGCCGGAGCGGGCGACGTACAGATCTGGCCGTACGACGCCGAAGCCGTGGTGATGGAGTTCCACGCCGCCGGCGGTATGGCGGTGGTGCAGTTCGAGGCGGAGGAGCTGAGAGCGTTTCTGACGCGGTCGTACGCGCTCGTCGCACAGGGCGACGAGGCGCGGCACCTGGACGTGGAGGCCGATCTCGCCGCCCTGTTGCGCGAGGCGTAAACCACCAAACTGTCGGCGCCGGAGCCCGACGGAGTTCCGGCACCCACTACATCGCCCCCTGCCCTCACCGCGCGCTCCCCCCGGCCTTCACCGGCTGTCCCGCCCCGGTTTCCGCCGTCCGCTCCGTGCCGAAGAGATTCGCCAGATGCAGGTCCAGCAGCCGTAGCGCGGTCTCGGGAGTGTGCACCTCCAGCAGGACGTAGGTGGCGAGCCCGTCGGCCGCGCTGATCAGCAGCATCGCCTCGTCCTCATTGGCGCGCTCCGGCGGCAGTTCACCGCGGTCCGCGGCCAGCCGCAGCTGGTCGGCGAAGAAGGCGCGGAGCCGGGGGATGCCCTCCTCGGCCTCGGCGCGCAGGACCTCGTCATGGACGGCGCGGGCGTAGTACGCGGCGCCGACCAGCAGCCCGATGCGGCTCCTGTCATCCAGCGGCAGCATGCCCGACAGACAGGCCCGCAGCACCTCACGGGGCGTCGGCTCCTCGGCCAGCGCCTCGATGCGCTCCCTGATCCGGTCCCCGGCAAGCCGGTTGATGTACCGGAGGGCGAAGAGCAGCATCTCGTCCCTGGTACGGAAGTAGTGCTGGAGCCGGCCCAGCGAAATGCCGGCCTCCGCGGCGACATCACGCAGACTCGCCCCGTCCAGGCCACGGGTGCCGGCGATCCGGCACAGCGCCTCGGAGATCTCCTGGCGTCTGGCTTCGTGGTCCACCTTCTTGGGCACGGATGACCTCCCTCGTACGGTGCGCGGTTCCTCGCGCGCGGGGTCGCTTCCGGGTACCGGGCCCGCTTTTACAAGTCGCTTGTACCGTTATAACGTACCGCTACTCAATACGCTTGACTTGGAAACCGGTGACCCTGATGCCCGAGCACGCCGCCCCGCTGCTTCGACCACCCCGCCACCGCGTCGATCCCCGGGCCCGCCGCTGGTGGACGCTCCAGGCACTGCTGACGCTCAGCGGCCCGATGCTGCTCACCGCGCTCACCATGGCAGTCCTCTCCCTGCTCTTCTTCCCGGGCGCGCTGCCCTGGCTCGGCCCGTTGTTGCTGGTCGTGCTGGTGCTGCCGGCCCTCGGCTATCTCCTGGTGATGCCGCGGTGGCGGTATGCGGTGCACGCCTGGGAGCTGGGCGGCCGGGCGGTCTACGCGGCGGGCGGCTGGTTCTGGCAGAAGCGGCGGATCGCGCCGCTGAGCCGGGTGCAGACGGTGGACACCGTGCGCGGGCCGCTCCAGCGGCGGTACGGGCTGGCGACGGTGACCGTCACGACCGCCTCGACCGCGGGCGACATCAAGATCGCCGGACTGTCCGACGCGGACGCCGAGGAGCTCTCCCAGCGGATCAGCGAGGCCGCGCAGGACGTGCCGGGTGATGCCGCATGAGCACGCCACGGGAGCCCGGCGCGCCCGGAGCAGGCCCCGGCGCGTCCGCCGGGTCCGGGCCCGCCGCCCCACCCGACGCCCCCTTCGAGGAGACGCCGTGGCGGCGGCTGGATCCGCGCACCCTTCTGGTGCACTGCGGCTGGATGGCGGCACCGTTCGGTTCGCTGGCGCTGACGGCGCTGGCCACCGGGGGCCGGATCAGCATCGAAGCCTGGATCACGCTCGCCGCCCTGACCGCCTCGTTCGCCGTCCTCACCACGCTCGGCCTGATCCGGTGGGCGCGTACGGACTTCCGTATCACCGTTCCCCGGGACGGCGAGGGGGCGGGCGGCGGCGCCTCCCCCACCTTCGATGTGCGCAGCGGGCTGCTGACCCGGCGGCTGCGCAGTGTGCCGCTGCACCGGATACGTACCGTCGATCTGACCGCGACACCGATCCACCGGGTGCTGGGCGTCACCGTGCTGCGGGCCGGTACGGCCGGCTCGGGGGACGGCAGCAACGAGCTGTCCCTGGAGGCGCTCGCGGTCCCCGAAGCGGAGCGGCTGCGCACGGAGCTGCTCGCCTACGCCGATGCCGAGGCGGTCGCGAACGACCCGGTGGTGGCCCGTATCAACTGGCGCTGGCTGCGCTATGCGCCGCTCACCTTCTGGGTCATCGGCGGCGTCTTCGTGGTGGCCGGAGGGGCCTACCGCGCCCTGGACGGCATCGGCATCGAGCCCTGGAAACTCGGTTTCGTCCAGCGGGCGTTCACCGAATTCGGTGCCAGTGCGCTCTGGCTGACGATCCCGGCGGCGCTGCTCGTCATCCTCGCCCTCGGTTCGGTCGGCGCGCTCGTCCTGTACGTCGAGAACTGGTGGAGCTACTGCCTGGAGTGGACCGACTCGCGCACGCTCCGGGTGCGCCGCGGGCTGCTCACCACCCGTGCGGTCACCATCGAACGCGCCCGGCTGCGCGGCGTGGTGCTGCGCGAACCGCTGCTGCTGCGGGCCGGCGGCGGCGCGCTGGTGCGCGCCGTGGCGGGCGGTCTGGGCAACCGCGAGGAGAACCGCAAGCGCAGCGGGCTGCTGCCGCCGGCGCCCCGCGCGGAGGCACTGCGGGTGGCGGGTGGCACCCTGCGCTCCCCCTTCCCGGGAAGCGCGGCGCCCGCGGCGCTGACACCGCACCCCCGGGTCGCGCTGCGCCGGCGGCGGGTGCGCGGTCTGCTGTTCGTGGCCCTGCCGGGCACCGCCGTGCTCGCCGGTCTCGGCGCGGCGTTCACTCCCGTCCTGCTGCACTGCGCCTGGATCTACGCACTGGTCACCACGGCGCTGTCGCTGTGGCTGGCCCGGGACGCGTACCGCAATCTGGGGCACGGTCTGGACGGCCGGTATCTGGTCGCCCGCTCGGGCACCTTCAGCCGCGACACCGTCGCCCTCCAGCGCGACGCCATCGCCGCCTGGACGTTCTCGACCTCGCCGTTCACCCGCCGGGCCGGGCTCGTCACGCTCACCGCGGCGGTCGCGGCGGGCGAGGACGGCTACCGCATCCCGGACCTCCCGGCCGCCGACGCCCCCGGCTTCGCCACGACGGCGGCCCCGGGAATCCTGGACGAGTTCCTGGTGCACCCCGGCCCGGCCCCCGTTCCGGGACAGCGAGGGCGGTAGCAAACCACCATCACCGCAACATGAGATACCTCACACCCATGTCGCGTGCACGGCGAGGCCGGGCACACCGTCCTACTGGACGAGCCTTTGCCCAGGATCCGACAGCCGTGAGGGAGCAGCGCGATGGACCCCGTCATCGACCAAGCCGTCCAGGTCCGCCTCATCGCCACCACCCCCGGCCCGCACGCGGTACCCGCGGTGCTGCACTATCAGCCCGCCGACCCGCTGGCCGTACGGATGTCCTTCCCGCCGGAGATCTCGCTGGACGGCTCGGCGGTGGACTGGGCGTTCGCCCGCGAACTGCTCGACGAGGGGCTGCGGGTGCCGGCCGGGCGGGGCGATGTGCGGGTGCGGCCGTCCGGTCCGGACCGCACGGTGATGGAGTTCCACGCGGACGAAGGCATCGCCATGGTCCAGCTGGAGACCACGGACGTTCGGCAGTTCCTCGCCCGCTCCTACGCGGCCGTGCCTGCCGGCACCGAGCCGGCCCACCTCGGTCTGGAGCGCGGCCTCGCGGAGTTGTTCGGCGCGGCATAGACCGACGCAAAAAGGGGGCGGCGGCACCGTCGCCCCCTTGGCGGGCGGCGGCGCCACTGCCCCAGACGTCAAACAGGGCGGCCCGAAGGCCGCCCTGATCCACCCGCCAGGCATCAGCGCTTGGGGAACCCGAACCCATAGCCCTGCTGCTTCATCCACGGCAGCAGCCGCTCCAGCGAGGCGACGGTCCGGGAGCGGTCGCCGCCGCCGTCGTGGAAGAGCACCGTCGGGCCGTTGGGGAGTTCGGCGCGCACCGTGGCGTCGATCATCTCGACGGTGCCGCCCTCGAAGTCCTTGCTGTCGACGTTCCAGCCCAGCGGTCGCATGCCGTGGTCCGCGGCCAGCTTGCGGCTGTAGGGCGTGAAGGCGCCGCCGGGGGCGCGGTAGTACTCGACCTGTGCGCCGCCCGCCGCGTTCTCGATCATCTGCTGGGCGTCGAGTATCTGCCGCGACTGGAAGCTCTCGGACTTGTGATTCATCCCGGTGTCGTGGTCGAGGGTGTGGTCGCAGAGCTTGTGGCCCGCGGCCACCACCTGCTTGACCAGGTCCGGGTGTGCCTTGGCCTGCGGGCCGATCATGCAGAAGACCGCTTTGACGTTCTGCCGCTTGAGGACCTCCAGCACCTTCGGGGTCCAGGTCGGGTCCGGGCCGTCGTCGATGGTGATGTTCAGGCTGCGGCCGGGACGGTCCGAGGCGTGCACGATCGAGGGGTCGACCGGTGCGGCACGGGACGTCTTCTTGGGTTGTTTGGCGGCGTCCGCCGCGCTGGAGTCCGTACCGGCTCCGGAGAAGACGAGCGTCCCCGCGGCCGCGAGTCCCACGACAGCCGCCGCGGCCACCCCGATGATGCCGCCCTCTTTACCGAAGCCCCGTGCCATCCCGATCCCGTCCCTCTTACCTGCGCGTGTGCGGTCCGACGGCGGTGGGTGCTGCATCCGCACCGCCCTGCACCACGGAAGATGCGGCAGAGATCGAGGAGGCTGCTCCTGTTACGGATCCATCATGAAACTTATTGATACTGGTCCCATGCCACGTGTACTTCTGATCGAGGACGACGCCGCCGTACGGGACGGGGTGACCCTCGCGCTACGGCGGCGCGGCCATGAAGTGGCCGCCGCGGCCAGCGGCGAGGAGGGCCTGGACGTCCTGCCGGGCTTCCGCCCGGACATCGTGCTGCTGGATCTGATGCTCCCCGGCAAGGACGGCTTCGAGGTCTGCCGGCTGATCCGCGCCGAGCGACAGCTGCCGATCATCATGCTCACCGCCCGTGGCGACGATCTCGATGTGGTGCTCGGACTGGAGGCCGGGGCCGACGACTACATCGTCAAGCCGGCCCGCGGTGAGGTCCTCGAAGCCCGCATCCGTGCGGTGCTGCGCCGTACCGCGCTGCCGGCCGAGGGCACCCCGGCCGCCGCCGAGCCGGGCCCGGCCCCGGTGGAGACCTACGGCGAACTGGCCATAGACCGCGCCGGCCTGGTGGTCGGCAAGGGCGGCCAGGACCTGGCGCTGGCCCCCTCGGAGATGAAGCTGCTGCTGTTCCTGTCCGCCACCCCGGGGCAGGTCTTCAGCCGCCAGCAGCTGCTGGAGCAGGTGTGGGAGCACAGCTACCACGGCGATGCGCGGCTGGTCGACGCCTGTGTCATGCGGCTGCGGACGAAGATAGAGGACACCCCGCGCAGCCCCCGTTACGTCCAGACCGTGCGCGGGTTCGGCTACCGCTTCGGACCCCTGTGAAGCGCCCCCGCCGCTGGGCGGACCTCCCCCGCCTCGGGCGCGGGAACCCCCAGCTGCTGCGTGGGCTGCGGGCCCGGCTCGTGGTGGGATTCCTGGTGGTGGCCGCCGTCAGTGCGCTGACCACCGCGCTGCTGACCTACCAGGAGGCGCGTAACGCGATCCTCCAGCGCTCCCAGGACATCGCCGTCAACGATCTGCGGGCGCAGGTCAATTCGCTGGCTCCCGAGCTCCCGGTGCCGCCGTCGCAGGCCGACCTGGACTCCTTCCGGGTCCAGCTGGAGCGTTCCGGAAAGTCCCGGGACTGGGACATTTCGGTGCACTACCGCGGTGTGCGGGACAGTGGCGACGGGAGTCTGCGCGGCGATGTCGTGATACCGGGCGGCCTCAACGAGTCGGTGGAGGAGCGCCATGTGCCGGCCTTCCAGCGGGTGGACCGCGGCGGGGACCCGTGGCTGCTGATCGGGATGCCGGTGCGGCAGACCGACGGCAAGGCCTCCGCGCTGTCCGTCTATGCCCAGCTTCCGCTGAGCGCCGAGGAGTCCAATGTCGAGGCGCTGGTGAGTGCCGCCCAGCGGGGTGCGCTGCCGGTGCTGGTGCTGACCGTGATCCCGGCGCTGCTCGCCGCGCGCGGGGTGCTCCGGCCCGTACGGGGGCTGCGGCAGGCCGCCGGGCGGATCGCCGAGGGCAAGCTGGACACCCGGCTGGAGGTCAAGGGCGCCGATGAACTCGCCGACCTGTCCCGGACGTTCAACGACATGGCGGCCCGGCTGGAGGAGAGCATGGCCGAGCTGCGCCGGCTGGAGTCCAACGCCCGGCGGTTCGCGGCCGATGTCTCGCACGAGCTGCGGACCCCGCTCGCGGCGATGACCGCGGTCACCGACGTGCTCGACGAGGACGCCGACTCCCTCGACCCCGACACCGCCTCCGCGGTCCGGCTGATCAGCCAGGAGACCGGGAAGCTGGCGCGGATGGTGGAGGATCTGATGGAGGTCTCGCGGTTCGACGCGGGGGCCGCGGCGCTCCATCTCGACGAGGTGGACGTCGCCGAGACCATCCGTAAGACCCTTCAGGCCAGGGCCTGGCAGAAGCGGGTGACGGCGGAGCTGCCGGCCGGCGTCCGGGCCCGGCTCGATCCGCGGCGGCTCGATGTGGTGGTCGCCAACCTGGTCGGCAATGCCCTGCACCACGGCGGCGAACCGGTCCGGGTGCGGCTGCACAGCCCGGAGCCGGGCGCGGACCGGCTGCTGATCGAGATCTCCGACAGCGGGCCCGGTATCGACCCCGAGGTCCTGCCGCATGTCTTCGAGCGCTTCTACAAGGCGGACTCCGCCCGCGCCCGTTCGGAGGGCAGCGGCCTGGGTCTGGCCATCGCGATGGAGAACGTACGGCTGCACGGCGGCGTCATGCGCGCGGCCAACTCCCCGGAGAGCGGCGCGGTGTTCACGGTGGATCTGCCGCTGCGCCATGCCGGGACGCACGACGCGGCGACCGAAGGGACGCAGGACGCGCCGGACGACCCATGGGAGGCCGGCGAGACACCGGACGGCGACCGGGGCGGCGCACACCCCGAGGCCGGGAAGCCCGGCAAGGAGAGCCACGTATGAGCGTCAGCAACGTCCGGAACACCCTGCGTGCGGTGCGGGCCCGGCGGCTCGTCCTGGGGGGTGCCGTCGCCGGGGCACTGGCCTGCGCTCTGTCCGGCGCGCTGACCGGCTGCGGGATCGCGCCCACCGATGTCATCGACGCCGGTGAACCCGCCAACGGCGTGCGGTCGCCGGGCCAGCCCGAGGCCGATGTCCAGCTGTTCTTCTACGGGCCGTCCGGGCTGCGCTCCGCGACCCGGCCGGCGAAGACCCCGGTCGACCCGGAAGAGGCCCTACAACTGCTCATGAAGGGCCCGAACCACGCGGAGCGGATGCGCGGCCTGACCAGTGTCCTGCCGAAGGCCCTCGGCGTGCCGCGCGCCGACACCCGCGAGGGCGCGGTGGTGATCACCCTGCCCGTGGTCGCCACCCGGCTGGACTCCGGGTCGCTGAACCAGCTGGTGTGCACGGCGGCCAATGCCCGGGTGCCGGGGAACAAGCCGTCCGGGGAGGTCGCCGTGACGCTGGTGAGCAAGGCCGACCGGATCGGCCCCATGGTGTGCGGCGGCAACAACGCCTTCCCCGTCGTCGAGCCGAGCCCGACCCCCACCTCGCCGTCCGGTACGGATCGGCCGGACACGGGTGAGCCCGGCACGGACGGGTCCGGCGAGTCCGGTCCGGAGCCGGGCCCGACCGGCTGAACCGCCGCGGCCGCCCGTATCGCCCCGGCTCCGCGTTACCGTGAAGGGAGGTACGGGCCCGCCCGGCACACCGTCCGGAGAAGCGGCCGACCGGGCCCCTGATCCCTCGGGAGACGCACGCGATGACCGAGCGCAAACCCCCCGGTGTCACCTTCGAGAGCTGGATCGACCGGCAGATCCGCGAGGCGACGGAGCGCGGCGAGTTCGCCGGCCTCCCGGGCGCCGGCAAGCCCCTCCCCCATCTCGATCAGCCGTATGACGAGATGTGGTGGATCAAGGACAAGATGAGCCGGGAGCACCTCTCCTACCTGCCGCCGAGCCTCGCCCTGCGCAAGGAGGCGGAGGACGCCCTGGCGGCCGCGACCACCGCTCCCACCGAGGCGGCCCTGCGCCGCATCCTGACACCGGTCAATGAGCGCATCCGCGCGGCGCTGCGCACCCCGCTCGAAGGCCCTCCGCTGAACCTCGTACCGTTCGACCTCGACGAGGTGGCCCGTAAGTGGCGTGAGCAGCACGGGAGTTGAAGGGACAGGCCCCCGGATCACGGCCCGACCGGGCCCAGCCGCACCCGCAGGAATCGCGGACGGTAGAGGTCCACATCGCCGTTGAGCCGGGAGTCGGCCGGGACACCGGGCGGGCCGAGCCAGTTGATGTCGTAGCTGAGCAGCAGTGCGCCGTCGGCGGTGAATTCCGGGTGCGCCTGCGGGTTGTAGACCGCGAGGTGCTGGGGGTCGGCAGCGGGTGGGCGGGGCGGGGTGAGCCGGCCGTTCGGCCCGCGCCAGGGGCCGTGGGGTGAGCAGGACCAGTAGCTGGTGAGGGACCGCATCCCGGCCGCGCCGCCGCCCCCGGTGTCCATGGTGATCAGCACCCAGGCGGGCCCGTCGCGGACGACGGTGAAGGCGGTGCCGACGCCGCGCGGGCCGCCGTCCCGCAGCACCGGCCGGGCCCGCCCGGCCCGCCGCTGCCAGTGGGCGCCGTCCCAGAACCGCCAGCTTCCGCGGTCCCCGAGCCGCCCGGCCGGGACCCGTGCGAGATAGGCGCTGGAGGCGGGTGCCGACGGCGGGTCGTCGCTGCCGAAGACATAGGTCCAGCCGCCGTCGCGGACCGCCGCCGCGCCGTAGAGGACACGCCGGCCCGGGTCCGCGGAGGTCGGGCCGGCGGCCCGGGTGATGCCTTCCAGGCGCAGGCCGGGGAGGGAGAGCGTGGCGACCTCGGTGCTGTGCGGCATGCCGAAGATCCACGGTCCGGTGCCGGGGGCGCGGTTCCACAGCAGGACACGGACCACTTTCCGGTCCGATCCCGGCCCGCGGGGCTCCACGCGCGCGCGGACCGGCCAGCGCCAGCCACCGCCGGGCGGGTCGGGGAAGAACGGTCCGGGGGCGGCCGCGGTGCCGCCGGTCAGGGTGCGCTCCAGCCGGCCCGAACGGGACATCACCACGGCGGAGTTGTGCCGCAGGAACGGGGAGCCGCCGGTGTCGGCGGTGCGCCAACGGCGGTGTTCCCCTTGCGGATTGGGTGGTTCCTGGATCCGGTCGAGGAAGGTGTCGGAGAAGAGCCAGAGCGTCCGGCCGTCGGGGAGGCGCACCGAGTGGGTGCCGTCGCCGCCGGTCCAGTCGTCGACCCGGGTGTTGTCATTGCCGTAACGGGCGAATTCCCCGGTATGCCGGGAATCAGGGGCCCAGGAGGCGATCCGGCGTCCGGCGCAGTCCGCGGCGTGGCCGGGGCCGGCGGTCCGCGGCAGCGCCCACAGAAGCGCGGCGACGGCCAGCAGCAACGTGGCGACGGTCACGGTGCGGGTCAACGGCGCCTTGGGCATCGCGCTCCTCTGGGGGTCCCCCCTGCTCCTCAAGAATTTGGGGGAGGGTGCCGCGCCCACCGTACTGAACCTGCGCCGACGCCCCGGGGCGGACACGTCCCGTAGGTCACCGGAGGACTTCGCGCGAGAGGGGCGACCCGTCCCACCTGCCCCATCCGGCCCATGGATATCAACATTTCTGCACGGTCAACGAGTGCAACGTCACAGCTGGAGCCCCTGCTCCAGCTAACGGTCGTTCGCCTAGCCTGCTGCCATGACCGCCGAGTCCCCCGAACTCCCCCTGGCCGCAGCCTTCCCGGATGCCGACCGCGCACAGTGGCAGCGCCTCGTCGAAGGTGTGCTGCGCAAATCGGGCGTCGCAGAAGCAACGGGCCCCGCCGCCGAGGACGCGCTCGCCACCGATCTCCAGGACGGCATCCGCGTCCGCCCGCTCTATACCGCCGAGGACGGTACGGCCGCCCTGGGCCACCCGGGCTTTCCGCCCTTCGTACGGGCCGGCCGGCCCGAGGGCACGACCGTCGCCGGGTGGGACGTACGCCAGCGCCATGTCCACACCGATCCCCAGCAGGCCAATGAGTCGGTGCTGGCCGATCTGGAGAACGGCGTCACCTCGGTCTGGCTGACCGTCGGTGACGGCGGGGTGCCGGTGTCCGGTCTGGAGCAGGCGCTGCGGGGGGTCTATCTGGACCTGGCCGCGGTGGTGCTGGACGCGGGGGCCGATTTCGCGGCGGCCGCCGAGGAGTTGCTGCGGCTGTACACCGCTTCCGGTGCGCCGCTGCGTGAGGCGGCCGGCTGCCTGGGCGCCGACCCGCTCGGCCTGCTGGCCCGTACGGGCGATGACGCCAAGCTGCGCCTCCAGTTGGAGTCGGCCGCCCGGATGGCCGCGCGCTGCGCCGCCGAGGCGCCCGGTGTGCGCGCGCTGGCGGTCGACGCGCTGCCGTACCACGAGGCGGGCGGCTCGGCCGCCGAGGAACTGGGCACCTCGCTGGCCACCGGTGTCGCCTATCTGCGGCAGCTGACGGGCTCCGGCCTCGATATCGACGACGCCTGCCGCCAGCTGGAGTTCCGCTATGCCGCCACCGCGGACCAGTTCCTGACGATCGCCAAGCTGCGGGCGGCCCGCCGGCTGTGGGCGCGGGTCGCCGAGGTGTGCGGGGCCTCCCCCGCCGCGTCCGCGCAGCGCCAGCACGCCGTCACCTCCACGGTGATGATGACCCGTCGGGACCCGTGGGTGAACATGCTGCGCACCACGGTCGCCGGACTGTCCGCGGGAGTGGGGGGCGCCGACGCGGTGACGGTGCTGCCGTTCGACGCCGCGCTGGGCCTGCCCGACGCGTTCGCGCGGCGGATCGCCCGCAACACCCAGTCCGTGCTGCTGGAGGAGTCGCATCTGTCGAAGGTGATCGACCCGGCGGGCGGCTCCTGGTACGTGGAGAACCTCACCGATGAGCTGGCCCGTGCGGCCTGGGCGTGGTTCCAGGAGATCGAGGGGGCCGGCGGCCAGGCCGCGGCCCTGCGCTCCGGGATGATCGCCGGCCGACTGGCCGACACCTGGGAGCGCCGTACCGAGGACCTCGCCCACCGGCGCGAACCGGTCACCGGTGTCAGCGAGTTCCCGCATCTGGCCGAGCCGCCGGTGCACCGCGAGCCGGCGCCCGCGCCGATCGGCGGAGGGCTGCCGCGAGTGCGCAGGGACGATGCGTTCGAGCGGCTGCGGGCGCGGTCCGATGCGCAGCTGGCCGCGAGCGGCGCCCGTCCCAAGGTCTTTCTGGCCGCGCTGGGCCCGGTCGCGACACACACCGCGCGGGTGGCCTTCGCCGCCAATCTTTTCCAGGCGGGCGGCATCGAGACGGTGGCCGAGCCCGCGCCGGTGGATGCCGAGTCGGTGGCCGAGGCGTTCGCCCGCAGTGGCGCGCGGATCGCCTGTCTGTGCGCGAGCGACACGGTGTACGGCGAGCAGGCGGCGGCCGTGGCGGCCGCGCTGAAGTCGGCGGGTGCGCTGCGGGTGCATCTGGCGGGCAAGCCGGGCGAGCGGCGGGACGAATTCGCAGCGGCCGGTGTGGACTCCTTCGTCTTCACGGGCTGCGACGCGGTCGAGGTGCTGTCCTCGGCCCTGGATGTCATGGAGGTGGCGTGATGGAGGAGACGACGCAGCAGACAGGCGCAGTCGGCGAAGCGCCGCACGGTTCCCCGGTGCCCGCGGGCGCCATCCCGGACTTCAGCACGGTCGAGCTCGGCGGCCCGGTCAGCGCGGACGCCGGCGAGGCCGGGGAGTGGGCCGCGGCCGTCCAGCAGGCCACCGGCAAGGGCGTGGCGGATCTGACGTGGGAGACGCCGGAGGGCATCGACGTCAAGCCGCTGTACACCGAGGCGGACCTCGACGGGCTGGACTTCCTGGGGACCTACCCGGGCATCACGCCGTATCTGCGCGGCCCGTACCCGACGATGTACGTCAACCAGCCCTGGACGATCCGGCAGTACGCCGGTTTCTCCACCGCCGAGGAGTCCAACGCCTTCTACCGCCGCAACCTCGCGGCCGGCCAAAAGGGTTTGTCGGTCGCCTTCGACCTGCCCACGCACCGCGGCTACGACAGCGACCACCCCCGGGTGACCGGCGATGTCGGGATGGCGGGCGTCGCGATCGACTCGATCTATGACATGCGGCAGCTCTTCGAGGGCATCCCGCTGGACAAGATGACCGTGTCGATGACGATGAACGGCGCGGTGCTGCCCGTTCTCGCCCTCTACATCGTGGCCGCCGAGGAACAGGGCGTACCGCCCGAGAAGCTGGCCGGGACCATTCAGAACGACATCCTCAAGGAGTTCATGGTCCGCAACACCTACATCTATCCGCCGCAGCCCTCGATGCGGATCATCTCCGACATCTTCGCGTACACCTCGCAGAAGATGCCGCGCTACAACTCCATCTCGATCTCCGGCTATCACATCCAGGAGGCCGGTGCGACGGCCGACCTGGAGCTGGCGTACACCCTGGCCGACGGGGTGGAGTACCTGCGCGCGGGCATCGAGGCGGGCATGGATGTGGACTCCTTCGCCCCGCGCCTCTCCTTCTTCTGGGCGATCGGCATGAACTTCTTCATGGAGATCGCCAAGCTGCGCGCGGCCCGGCTGCTGTGGGCGCGTCTGGTCCAGCGCTTCGACCCCAAGAACCCCAAGTCCCTTTCGCTGCGCACCCATTCGCAGACCTCGGGCTGGTCGCTGACCGCGCAGGACGTGTTCAACAACGTCACGCGTACGTGTGTGGAGGCGATGGCCGCCACCCAGGGGCACACCCAGTCCCTGCACACCAACGCCCTCGACGAGGCCCTGGCGCTGCCCACCGACTTCTCCGCCCGTATCGCCCGCAACACCCAGCTGTTCCTCCAGCAGGAGTCGGGCACCTGCCGGGTCATCGACCCGTGGGGCGGCAGTGCGTACGTCGAGAAGCTCACCCACGATCTGGCGCACCGGGCCTGGCAGCACATAGAGGAGGTCGAGGCGGCCGGCGGGATGGCCAAGGCCATCGACGCGGGCATCCCCAAGCTGCGCGTCGAGGAGGCCGCGGCCCGGACGCAGGCCCGGATCGACTCGGGGCGGCAGGCGCTGATCGGCGTCAACAAGTACCGGGTGGAGACCGACGAGGAGATCGAGGTCCTCAAGGTCGACAACTCCTCGGTGCGCGCCCAGCAGATCGAGAAGCTCAAGCGGCTGCGTGCCGAGCGCGACGAGGAGTCCTGCCAGAAGGCGCTGCGCGCGCTGACCGCGGCGGCCGAGTCCGGTCCCGGCGAGGGGCTGGAGGGCAATCTGCTGGCGCTGGCGGTGGACGCGGCCCGTGCGATGGCCACGGTCGGTGAGATCTCGGACGCACTGGAGTCGGTCTACGGACGCCACTCCGGCCAGATCCGTACGATCTCCGGTGTGTACCGAGACGAAGCAGGCCCCTCCTCCGGGGTGGAGCGCACCCGGTCGCTGGTGGCCGAGTTCGAGCGCGCCGAGGGCCGCCGGCCGCGCATCCTGGTGGCCAAGATGGGCCAGGACGGCCATGACCGCGGCCAGAAGGTGATCGCCACGGCCTTTGCCGACCTGGGCTTCGACGTCGATGTCGGCCCGCTGTTCCAGACGCCGGCCGAGGTGGCCCGCCAGGCGGTGGAGGCGGACGTCCATATCGTCGGGGTGTCGTCGCTGGCGGCCGGCCATCTGACGCTGGTGCCCGCGCTCAAGGAGGCGCTGGCGGCGGAGGAGCGCGAGGACATCACGATCGTGGTGGGCGGGGTGATCCCGCCGGCGGACGTACAGCCGCTGCGGGACATGGGCGCCGCCGCGGTGTTCCTGCCCGGCACGGTGATCCCCGAGGCCGCGCACGACCTGGTGCGGGACCTGGCGTCGGCCCTCGGCCACGAGCTCTGAGCGGGGGGTCATGCCTGCGACGATCGATGTCGAACGGTACGCCGAGGGTGTCCGGGCGGGTTCCCGGGCCTGGATCGCCCGCGCCGTCACCCTGGTCGAGTCGACCCGCCCGGACCACCGGGCGGTGGCCCAGCGGCTGCTGATCGAGCTGCTGCCGTACTCCGGTTCGGCCCGCAGAGTGGGCATCAGCGGGGTGCCCGGTGTCGGCAAGTCGACCTTCATCGACGCGCTCGGCACCCTGCTGACCGGGATGGGGCACCGGGTGGCGGTGCTCGCCGTCGACCCGTCCTCCAGCCGTACCGGCGGCTCCATCCTGGGCGACAAGACCAGGATGGAGCGGCTGGCGACCGACCCGGCGGCGTTCGTCCGGCCCTCCCCGACGTCCGGCACCCTGGGCGGGGTGGCCCGGGCCACCCGGGAATCCATCGTGGTGATGGAGGCGGCGGGCTATGACGTGATCCTGGTGGAGACGGTCGGCGTCGGCCAGTCCGAGACCACCGTCGCCAACATGGTCGACACCTTTCTGCTGCTGACCCTGGCGCGGACCGGTGACCAGCTCCAGGGCATCAAGAAGGGTGTGCTGGAGCTGGCGGACCTGGTCTCCGTCAACAAGGCCGATGGTCCGCACGAGCGCGACGCCCGGTCCGCGGCCCGTGAACTGTCCGGTGCGCTGCGGCTGTTGCAGCCGCCGGACGCGGCCTGGACGCCGCCCGTGCTGACCTGTAGCGCCCGCGAGGGCACCGGTCTGAAGGGCGTCTGGGAGCGGGTCGAGCAGCATCGCACCCTGCTGGAGTCCACCGGGGCGCTGGCCGAGCGGCGCCGGGTCCAGCAGGTCGACTGGACCTGGTCGATGGTGCGCGAGCGGCTGATCGACCGCCTCCAGGAACACCCCGAGGTACGCCGCTTGGGCCCGGAGGTCGAACGCGCGGTGCGCGACGGCGAACTCACCGCGACACTGGCCGCCGAACGCCTGCTGGCCGCCTTCGGCCTGGGGGACGGCGCGCCGGGCGAAGCCTAAAGGGCGGGGCATGTGCGCGAAGTCGGACACGCGGCGCATGCACGAGGCATCCGTCAGCGGGTCACACGGAGGCGTACGCACCACGGCACATCCCGGCTGCGGCTCGTGCCACACACCGGGATGTGCCGTGACCGGACCGGTCAGTCGCCTCGGGACCGGACCGGTCAGTCGACGAGGGCGAGCTCCCGCTCGTCCGAGGGCTTCTCCGGCTTCACGGCCGACTTCTCCGCCGGCTCTTCCACCGACGCGGCCGCCGGCTGCTCGGCCTTGCGCCGTCCGAACACTCCCGACACTCCGATGAGCAGGCCGATCGCCGAGAGGACGGTGATCGTGAGCAGCGCCGGGGTGAAGCCGGCGAGCAGGGCGTCGGGGCCGGTCCTGCCTTCGCCTCCGGCGGTGAGGACCGCGGTGACGATGGCGAGTCCGATCGCGCCGCCGACCTGCGTCGAGGTGTTCAACAGGCCGCCGGCCAGGCCCTGTTCGTGGTCCGGGATACCGGCGGTGGCCTGGATGTTGAAGGACGCGAAGGCCAGGGTGAACCCGATACCCAGCAGGATCATGCTGGGCAGCACACCGACGGCGTACGGGGCGTCCCGGTCGATGACGAGGAAGAGCACGTAGCCGACGAGGTGGGCGATGACGCCGCCGGCGATGGTGCGCGCGGTGCCGACCCGTTCGATCAGGGGGTCCATCCGCGGCGAGCCGAAGGCGACGATCACCGCGGCCGGAAGGAAGCCCAGCGCGGTCTGGAGCGCCGACCACTGCAGCACCGACTGGAAGTAGAGCATGACCACGAACTGGAAGCCGATGTAGCCGCCGAAGAACACGGAGATGCCCAGGTTGGCCCGCGCCAGCGAGCCCGAGCGGAGGATGCCGAGCCGGACCAGCGGATGCGCACTGCGGCGCTCGATCACGAGGAAGGCGGCCAGCAGCACCGCGGCGATCGCGAACTGGATCAGCGTCTTCGGCGCGGCCCAGCCGGCCTCCGGCGCCTCCACGACGGTGTAGACGAGCAGCAGCATCGCGCCGACCGAGGTGATCGCCCCGGGGATGTCATAGCCGCCGGAGGCGCGGGGACCGTCCTTGGGGAGCAGGCGGTTGGCCGCTATCCACGCGATCACCGCGACCGGGACCGGCAGGAAGAACGTCCACCGCCAGCCCACCTGGGTCAGCAGGCCGGAGAGCACCAGGCCGGCCGAGTAGCCGCTGGCCCCGAAGACGGAGAAGACGCCCAGCGCCTTGTTGCGCGCCGGCCCTTCGGCGAACGTGGTCGTAATGATCGACAGCGCGGCGGGCGCGGTGAACGCCGCCGCCATGCCCTTGAGTATGCGGGTGGCGATGAGCAGGGCTCCGTCGTCGACCAGACCACCGAGCACGGAGGCCGCGGCGAACACGGCCACCGCGGTCAGGAACACCCGGCGGCGGCCGAGCAGGTCGGCGGCGCGGCCACCGAGCAGCAGCAGCCCGCCGTAGCTGAGGACATAGCCGCTGACGATCCACTGAAGCGCGCTGGTCGACAGACCCAGGTCCGCCTGGATGGAGGGGAGCGCGACGCCCACCATCGAGACGTCGAGCGCGTCGAGGCCGATGACCAGGGAGACCGTGAGCAGAACTCCCCAGAGTTTGGCGTCCCACGTGGGGGTGGAGACGGACAGGGGTGCGGAGGAAGTCATGCGATGAGCCTTGCATGCACGCACATCGAATGCAAGCGCATTTAATCTTCGTGCATCAAATGTCGGCGCATGTTAACCTGGCCCCATGAAGGGTCGCTCGGAGCAGGAACTGGTCAAGGAGTGGCACGGGCTTCTCGCCCGCCATGCCACCGTGCACAGCGCCCTGGAGCAGGAGTTGCAGGCGCAGCACGGCCTCAGCGTCAGCGAGTTCGAGGCGCTCGAACTCCTCGCCTCCTCCGACCACGGCAAGTGCCGCGGCCAGGACCTCACCAATGTGGTGCACCTGAGCCAGAGCGCCGCCTCCCGGCTGGTCGCCAGGCTGGAGCGAGGTGGCCTCGTCGAGCGTGTCATGTGCGATCTCGACCGCCGCGGCATCTTCGTCGTCATCACCGACGAAGGCCACAAGCGCTACGGCGACGCCAAACCGACCCACCGCTCAGTTCTGGCGCGCACCCTCCACGGAGAAGACTGACCCGCTCCCGCCGACAGTCGCTGACGAGTCACGGTCGATGACGAGTCACGGTCAGAGGTCTTCCTGCGCGACGCCCACCGGCCCCTCGGACTGCCGCGGCTCCTGTGCCGGTGCGCCATATTGCGGCCGGCCGGTGAAATGGGCGACGGCCAGGTCCCGGAAGCGTGCCGCGGCCAGGGTGAGATAACTGTCCTCGCGCCGGACCAGGCTCAGGGTCCGTACGCAGTCGGGGGTGTCGAGATGCAGCCAGGCGAGCGGCACGGACGCGAGGTCGGCGCGGGCCAGCGAGGGCATCAGGCCGATACCGAGACCGGCCGCGACCAGGAAGTGGGTGGCGCCCGGTTCGTCGCCCTCGCAGGAGATCACCGGGCGGCGGCCGATCGCGGCGAACAGCCGCTCCAGCAGCGCCCGTTGCCAGTGGCCCGGCCGGGTGGTGATGAAGGGTTCCTCGGCGAGCGCGGCGACCGTGACCCGTTCGCGGCCGGCCAGCGGATGCGCGGCCGGGACCACGAGCAGCACCTCTTCGTGCAACAGCCGCACCGCCCCCAGACCGGGCCCGGACAGCGGCTGCGAGGCGATGCAGAAGTCCACCTCCCGGGCCCGCAGCTGCTCCCGCATCACGTGGGGGGTGGACTGGAAGCAGCGGACGGTGACCCCGGGGTAGGCGGCGCGGTATCCCGCCAGCAGCTCGGTGAGCGGCAGCAGCGTCTCGGCGGCGACGGCCACCCCGCCGTCATCGAGTCCGGCCGCATCGGCCATCTCCCGGCGGGCGTCGTCGAGTTCGTCCAGCGCCCGCTCGACCCGGGTCAGGAACGCGGCGCCGTAGCGGTTGAGCCGGATGGCGCGGCCGTGCCGGTCGAAGAGCGGCACGCCCAGTTCGGCCTCCAGCCGGGCGATCGTCCGGCTCACGGAGGGCTGCGCCACCCGTAGTTCCTCGGCGGCCCGGCTGATGTGCTCCCGGCGCGCGACCGCACGGAAGTAGCGCAGGGACAGCAGATCCATCGGCTTCTGGGGCCTTCCGCTCGGGTGACGGCGACCCGGGAATCGTCACACACGGCAGACCATGGCCCGCTTCGCGCGCGGGCCGCCGCGAGGTCCCGTACGAGCGGTCTCAGCCGCGTACCGACATCGCCGCCCAGACCGTCTTCCCCGACCGGTCGGGGGGCGTCCAGCCCCAGGACTCGCTCAGCCGGTCGACGATATGGAGACCGCGCCCGGATTCCGCCAGGGCGTCCTGCTGCCTGATGACGGGAGCGCCGGGGCCGGCGTCCGATACCGCGCACAGCACGGTGGTCTCCTGCCGGGTCAGTGCCAGCCAGGCATTGCAGAAGGGGGTGGGAGCCGCCGCGTCCCCGCCCTCCGGCCCGGGGTCTCGGAAACCGTGCCGCAGGGCGTTGCTGACGAGTTCGGAGACGACCAGGACCGCGTCATCGGCGAGGCCCGCGCACACCTGCCAGCCTTCGAGCGTCGCCCGGGTGAAGCGGCGGGCTTCCGGCACGGTGCGTGCGGTGCCGCTGAGGGCGCAGGCGGCGAAGCCGTCGGGGGTGGGCATCCACCAGGCGTCCTCACACGGTTCCTCCCGAGGGGCGTGGTGCACGGTCTCTGCCGGATGTGTGGTCATCAACATCTCCGCGAAGGGGATTTCGGGGCTGGGCCGGACTGCCTCGGAGGGTTAATATCCTCGGCAGCCGTCACCCGGTGCAAGTGCATCTGCAATTACATCGGCAAGGACGGCGCCCCAGGGGCTCGTTCACGCCAAGGTGATCGAAGGCTCGGCATCGGTCGGAGGAATGACCTCCAGTAAGGGAGCAGCTGTGATGGAGCCGGTGAGCAACGGCATACAGGCGACCAGCATCGAAGGCGCCGTCTGGCGCAAGAGCCGCCGCAGCAACCCCAGTGGCAACTGTGTTGAACTGGCGGTTCTTTCGGACGGCGGGGTGGCGGTGCGTAACTCCCGGTTCACCTCGGGGCCGGCCCTCATCTACACCCGCGAGGAGATGGTGGCCTTCGTCCAGGGTGCCAAGGACGGCGACTTCGACGATCTCATCGCCTAGGACCGACGCGGACGCCGCCACGATTGGCGCATATGTCGACTGGATAGTCACCCCGGCTGTACGCATGCTGGGGGCGATGGGACACTGGGCATTCGCCCGACCACTCAGGGGAGTCAGCATGAGCGAGCGCCGGATGGGGGTTCACCCGGCCGGAGGTCGGCGGACCGTTGAAGGGTGCGCGCCGCGCGCAGGCGAGGCCGCGCGAAGTGAGGTTTCGGCATGAACGCCGCGCAGCCGAGCAGCAGTCCGTCCCTGCGCCGCTATCTCGACCACCCGCGGGGCGGTCCGACCGTTCTGCGCATCGTGCTGGGCACCCAGCTGCGCCGGCTGCGGGAAGCGGCGGGCATCACCCGGGAGGCCGCCGGGGACGCCATCCGCGGCTCACACGCCAAGATCAGCCGGCTGGAACTCGGCCGGGTGAGCTGCAAGGAGCGGGATGTCGCCGATCTGCTGACGCTCTACAACGTCACGGACGAGGCGGTCCGCGCCGACTTCCTCAATCTGGCCCGCCGGACCAGCAGCCCCGGTTGGTGGCACCAGTACGGCGATGTGCTGCCCGGCTGGTTCGAGACGCATATCGGCCTCGAAGAAGCCGCCTCGGTGATCCGAACCTACGAAGTCCAGTTCGTACCGGGCCTGTTGCAGACCGCCGACTATGCCCGTGCGGTGGCGCAGCTCGGTCATCCGCGGTCCTCACCCGAGGAGATCGAGCGCCGGGTGCAGCTGCGGGTCCAGCGTCAGGAACTGCTGACCGTCCCGGACGCGCCGCGGGTGTGGGCGGTGATCGACGAGGCGTCCCTGCGCCGCCCGCTCGGCGGGCCGGAGGTGATGGCCGACCAGCTCAGACATCTGCTGAAGATGACCGAGCTGCCGAATGTGACGCTACAGATCGCGCCGTTCAGCCTCGGTGGACTGGCGGCGGCCGGTGGTCCGATCACGATCCTGCGGTTCCTGGAGCCGGATCTGCCGGACATCGTCTATCTGGAACAGCTGACCAGCGCGCTCTATCTGGACAAGCGCGATGATGTGGACCACTACCTCGCGGTGATGGACCGGCTCAGCGCCCAGTCCGAGTCGCCGCGCGAATCCGTGGCGATCCTGGAGCGGCTGCTCAAGCAGGAGAGCTGATCCGCACGTCTCGGGTGAGCGGGGGGGGGGGGCCCCCCGGGGGGTCCCCCCCCCCTCCCCCTTTTTTGGGGCCCCCCCCCCCAGGTTTTGGGGGCGACCTCCTCCCCCACCCCCCCCCCCGTTTGGTGCTTTTGGGCGCCGCCCTCTGCTCGCTTCCCCCGTG